>NZ_JADYXF010000129.1:0-1266 GCF_015864385.1 Pseudoalteromonas sp. SWXJZ94C | reverse complement strand
TGTAGTGGTCAATAAAATTTGGCCACAGTTTTAGAGTCTTTGTATCTAATCTCAGATTCATTTGGCGCTAAACCAGCATTATAATGATGCGGTCTAACGTTGTTGTAATATCCGTTGATATAATCACTCACACTATATTTAGCGTCTATAAAATTCCCATATCCAACCTTTGGCATCCATTCTGTTTTAAAGCTTCTAAAAAATCGCTCCATTGGCGCATTATCCCAACAATTTCCGCGTCGACTCATGCTTTGTGTGATTTTATAGCGCCATAAACGTTGGCGATACTTTAAGCTCGTATAATGGCTTCCTTGGTCTGAGTGAAACATCAACCCACTTGGTCTGCCTCTGCTTTCGTAGGCTAACTCAAGCGCTTTTAGCGTTAAGTTAGAATCCGGCGACAATGACATTGCCCAACCCACAACTTTACGCGCAAATAAATCAATAACGACCGCTAAATAAGCCCAGCGATTGCCTATCCAAATATATGTAACATCACCGCACCACACGGTATTCGGTTCAACAACATCGAACTGCCTATCAAGCAGGTTTGGGATTTCAAGATGTTCATTACCGCCGCGTTTATATGAATGTTGAGGTACTTGGCAGCTTTCTAGCTTTAATTTAATCATTAGCTTAGCAGCACGATAACGGCTTAATTCAAAATCGTTATTCGTTGCGATTGCCGCGATTGTCCTCGCACCTGCTGAGCCCCCACTCATTGTATGTATAGCTTTAACTTCAGCCTCTAACCTTACTTGCTCTGGTGTCGGTGTCGTATCCCGTATAGCCCAGTATTTATAGCTGCTACGATGCACATTAAATACACTACATAGCACACTAATTGGGTAACGCTCTCGTTGATTTAATTTCTCAATTAACGAGAATTGTTCAGGGAGTCGGACATCAAGAGAGCGGTAGCCTTTTTTAATATATCCTTTTCTAATTCAATGCGTTGGATTTGCTTTTTAAGTTCACGGATTTCAATTTGTTCGGGTGTCATTGGTGAAGCCAATGGTGACTGGCCATTACGTTCTTGCTTTAATTGAGCAACCCATTTACTTACGGTTGATTTACCAACACCCATCGCTTTGGCTGCTTCTTCTTGTGTATAACCTTGGTCAACTACAAGTTGAGCCGTTTCTAATTTGATTGCAGCGGAGTACGTTGCACGGTTTAATTTTGTCATTTTTTTCACCCAAATTTGTATGCAAATAGCATAACATTTCTTTCTTAATGGGTGGCCAAAATTACTTTACCACTACA
>NZ_JADYXF010000128.1:0-1293 GCF_015864385.1 Pseudoalteromonas sp. SWXJZ94C | reverse complement strand
CGCATTTTAATCGTCCTTTTTCTTTATCTCTTTTTGGGTTCGCTCTTCGTGCATATTTTGACAAAAAACTGATAGTTTTTTGCCATGCTTTATTCAGTGTCGATATCACGCCTTGTGTTATCGACTCCATTAATTGATAAAACCAACCTTGGGTGTTTTTTGCTACCATAAATGTTGATAGCTCAATACCGGCAAGTTGTTGAACACTCATGCCTATTCGCCTCTTTACTAACAACGTCAATAAACTTGCCCACACCAAGCCTTCCATCATGCTCGCTTTTCTGGTGTTAAATTTTTGCAGGTTGCAATAAGACTTCCATTCTTTAAACAGTAACTCTATTTGCCACCTGAGACTGTAGAGCTTTATTACCGCTTCAGCGCTAAATTTTTCTCGATTTAAGTTCGTTGCCCAATAAGTAGGCTCACTTTTTCCTCTAGGCCAGCTCGCAATCAATCGATAATTAGTTTTACCTTCCACATCCATATCGACAATAACACTACGACGAATATGCTTTTTAACGTC
Source organism: Pseudoalteromonas sp. SWXJZ94C (assembly GCF_015864385.1). Classification (NCBI taxonomy): domain Bacteria; kingdom Pseudomonadati; phylum Pseudomonadota; class Gammaproteobacteria; order Alteromonadales; family Pseudoalteromonadaceae; genus Pseudoalteromonas; species Pseudoalteromonas sp. SWXJZ94C. The sequence continues at coordinate 770 of NZ_JADYXF010000128.1, read as the reverse complement.
CTTTTGCTTCTTCTGTGAAAACCGTTTTAACGCGTTACCGTGACGATTAAAAGCAGCTACTACGGTTGGATTAACCGTGGTTTTAGCCCTGACAACATAAAAGCCTCCTGCTGTATCAATTGATTCAAGATACGATAACTTAAAATAACCTCTATCCGCTAAAAACAAGGTGTCGACTAACGATTTAGCATCAGGTAAAAAATCATATTCAGCTTGGCTATCAGGACTCACTGAGATTTCTTCGGGATAACCTTGAAGCACATCCCAACTCACATGAACCTCTATTGCCGCAGGACTTATTTTAGTAAAGCGACCTTTAAAGGTATCTTTTAAACTATCGTGCACTGCGAACGAACTTCCGTCTTGCAATATGATGCGTTTGAAATCTGACAGTGTGACTTCTGTGCCGAGTATTTGTTGCTGCCATTCATTTAACGCCACATCGACCAGTGATTTCATCAATTGGCTGAATTCAGGCTTACTCAGTTGATTGTGAAACGGTTTATATTGAACATCAGTTTCCGTCAACTTCACAAAATAACGATGTAAATCTGTCACGGTGTTTACCGATTTATCGCCTAGAGCCGTTATTAACGACATGACTAATTCGAAAGGTTTTATTATTCGTTTACGGCTACAAAAACGGCTTGTTTTACCTATTTCGTTAATATTAAAATCGTTAAGCACTTTCGTTATTTTGTTTAACTCAGTATTATATTTATTCATGCTCTGCTTTTGGGATAGATAGTGGTTTGGCGATTACTATCAGA
>NZ_JADYXF010000127.1:0-1427 GCF_015864385.1 Pseudoalteromonas sp. SWXJZ94C | reverse complement strand
AATGCGCAATGGCAACTGTATTGTCTTGTTCATAATATAGAAAAGCTGCAAAACACGATGCATTAAGAAGGGTAAGCTCTTTTTACCTAAATAAAGCCACTCAAGCACCCGCAATCCCGTCCAAAACGCCAATTAAAACAACACCAAACACTTCTTTATATGCTGCGTAAAAATACAGTAATCGATTGAACCAAAATAGGAACTCAGCTATGGTTTGTTTATCAATAAAAATAAATAAAAAACGAGTTAATCTACAGGCTCGTTAAATTCCTGAGGAAGTATGAGCAATAAAGAAATAGTTATATTTGCTTCGATCGTATCAGCAGGCTTGATCACACCTGAAGAATATATTTCATGTTGTGATGATCTTATACTAAAAGAAGATGAGCCTTGCGAGTTGATAATGGATCTTGCTTTATTGAAAGATAAAGATGCAGCCGTTAAACGCTTGCTTAGCGAGGCATATGATAACTTTGAAGAAATGTATCCATTCCCAGAAACTGGATTTTTCGAGGTTTGCGTAGAATTTATCAAATTTCAATCCGGTAACGTTGGTTGGAGTGACTTCCTTCGTTCTGCGATTCTTATAGCTGAGCAAGGTCGCTGCCAGTGGAGCGCGGACGACTTTAATAGGTTTCTGGAATCATATCTGGCAAACGACGAAAGCGAAATATTGACAAAAAATCAATCAGAGCATCTTGCCGGTGTGCTGAAAGAAGAAATTGAAAAAATAGACCTCTACCGAAAAATGGTAGAGCAACGAAATTTAACAAGTTTGTCCAGTTGACGTTTTGGTCTACGCTTCGTTTTGGGGTAGCTACGCCACTTTACCCCAAAACTACGCTCCAACCAAAACGCAACTGACAAAAGCGTTATGTTTCAGGGTGATTGTGGACGATATTGACAGGTTAATAATTTCAGAATCATCGGATTGTGAATTAGATTTATACCAAATTATTTATGATATACATTTCTATCGACCTGAATTAACTATTACTGAAAAGTACAAAACGGCTTTGTCTTCTTTGTTTAAATTAGAAGCTAGTCAGTATATAGAAATAATTGAGCAATTTTATGAAAGGACTGATTCAATGGTTAATGTATCGTCAGAGCGTATAATTGCTAGTTCGGAATTAGACCAAATATTAAAGCATCCAAAAGTGTGGGACCGAGCGCAAAATTTTGCAGCCGAGTCTGCATTAATTGTAACCGCTACACAGAAAGGTATCGGTGCAATAGAAACATAACGCGGAATAAACGGAATAAACTAGACATCCATCCTAAATTTGCACTTTCTAAGGTTAATGACTAAATTTCAATTAGTCTAAAAAGCGAGCAGGTGTTTTATGGCTATTGCAAGAAAGCGTCAGGTAAGTTTGGTTGATACAAAATATTATCACTGTATTTCACGCTGTGTACGTCGTGCC
>NZ_JADYXF010000126.1:0-1455 GCF_015864385.1 Pseudoalteromonas sp. SWXJZ94C | reverse complement strand
AAAGGCTGAAACCAGTTTTAGTAAAGGTATGCCAGCAAAGCAGAAGAAAGCGATGCGCAGTACAGCTTATCTTGAAAAGGTATTGAATTTATAGTGTTTTTTTCATGCTCTTGCCCTGACTCTCTACCTAAAAATTCGAGCGAAGCTATGAGGAAGTTAGCTGAAATATTAGCGGTACCAACACATAAATTAGTTGGGGACGAAGACCAAATAGTAATGACTATGAGTGGAGTTATTTTGTACCGACATTTAAATCGTTTAGATAAAATTTCAGTAATGGGGATGATTCAAGATTTATCTTACCCACAATTACGAAATGAGCTTAGAGTTAAATGTTTAGACTCACTCGTTAACCCACAATGGGCTGAGTGGTCTTTAACAAATGAAGAGTTAAAAGAAGCTTTAGATTTTCACAACCAACTCAATAGGTGGTCAAGCTTGTTGGGGGGAAATCCTGGAGTGTATGGTGTTGCCGGTTCTGTATGGATTATCATTAAACAGGGTGCATCAACTAAGAATGTAACTGTTTTAGTAGCTTCGGTGATACTTTTCGGTGTTCATGAGTTTTCTTATAGCGAGCTCCAGAAGTACTCTAATGAATTAGAGCGACGTAAAGTTTTAAATTAAGGAAGAACATGAATTATATTAAGGCTTGTAGCTTCTTTGCAATTCTTTACATAGTGCTAATATTTTTTGGTGTGTTTATTAATTCTGTTTTAAAGATAACACCTGAAGTAAGTTTAAATATTGTAGCGTTGATTGCTACAACTTTTGTGGTTATTAAACTTAATTATATAAACTTTTTTGAAAGTAAATCACAACTTTTTTTCTCTTTATTTGGTGGAGGGAATACAATTATAGCGGCTTATCTTTTGGCTGTTATATTTAATAGTTTTACTCAGCCGACAATTAATGAAGGGGTTGTGGTTTTTGTTTTCAATACATTAGTTATTTATCTAACCATTCAAGTAGTGCTTAAAAAAACATAACAAGATAATTGGACTCCCAACTTCTATACTGAAGTAGAAGTTGGGAGTCCAATTATGGATAAGTTAAGAATTGGTGTCGATTTAGCTCATAAATTAATACAAGTTTGTAGTTCTACAAATAAAGAATCAGAGGGACCACCCATTAGAAAGTTCCGGTCAAGCAGGCTGCTGTGTTTTCTTGATCTTTTTATTCAAAAACCAAGTGTTCTTATTATTTAAACTCAATTTAAATATGACTACGCACCTAGTAATGACGTCAGGGCAAGATCACGAACTTTACCTTGACTTAAAAGTATGATCTTATACTCCTTTTTTCAAGGAGCATTCTCATGCTTGATATTCAGCTATTTAAATATTTCGAATCAATCGATGATCCTCGCCAACAAGGTAAAGTGGTTCATAAACTATTTGATATCATATTCTTAGCCGTCAGCGCTGTTGTGTCTGGATGCCAAGGCTGGGAAGA
>NZ_JADYXF010000125.1:0-1461 GCF_015864385.1 Pseudoalteromonas sp. SWXJZ94C | reverse complement strand
ATTAAAACTGCTTAATTAACGTATAAGGTGCATCGGCAGCCAGTCGAGTTACCACATAGCCATACGTAGAGCTATAATTTCCCTCTTCAAGAGTATTAACCATATACAACACCATATCTTCAATGCCGTCGTTGTTATAGTCACCTTTCGCCATAACCGCTAACTTTTGAATGCCACCACTGTTGTCGTAATAAACAGCTTGGTCTTTATTTAATGACTCCATTTTTTTAATGTGGCTCATTTCTTCCCAGCTACTGGCTTTTGCTAAGCGGCGCTCGTCATCGTTTGAAATAATTAAAGCAAGCTCAGGCGGCATTTGTTTAGCCAGTGCCGAGTCATGCTTAAAGTCACTCAAATAACTCGTGGCAGAAGCACTCAACTCGCCCATATACGACCAGGCTAAACATGTTTTATTCATGGCTTTTATAACCTTTTGCTCTCGGTAACTAAGTGCATTAAAACCTTCACCTAGAGCATTTGATAAGCCATTGCAATTAGTAACTTCCTTATTAGGGCTACCGTCTTTGAGAAGACTTACTTCAAAATACCATTTTTTATCAAGCAAAACTTTAACCTCGTCTTGCTCCTCTAGCGTAACTGGTTCAACAAAAAAACTTTTAGTCTTATTCTCAACGCTATATGTTGGTGCTATTTGATTCTTTTCTATTTCTGCGCATGCAGTACTTGAGATACTAATACATACAAGTAAAATTAATTTCTTCATCATTTTGCGCTCAAAAATAAATTGCGGACATAAGAGTTGCGCTCAGCCGATACATCTTTTCTATTTGATTCAATCGCTGCCTTTTTAAAATCGTGCGCTTTCATATGTCTGTTAAAATTAGGAAAAGTATCTTTAAGTTTTGTCATTCCTAAATTAAATATTAAATCAAAAAGGGCTAATTTAACGTCGTCAGGGTAACTTGAAAATTCTGATGCACCGTAAATGGTTTTTAGCTCACTTTCAAATGTTTTAATATGCTGATCGACTTGAGCGTTTGCAACTGCTTCAGTAATTATTAACTTGGTAAAGGGCTTGAAATTCCAATAAGCTTCGTTTTCTCCAAATGGTCTTGATTTAATCAACTTAAATTCATCTTCAATTTGTTTTATTGACGCAAGAGCACCCGTATCACGAATGGTAAAAGGCACTTTTTTTGCCGCATCTACATCTTTTAATAAATGACCAACACCAACGGTTACCTTGCCCTTTGTGTCTAAATACATATGAGGAATATTACCTTCATATGTCTTCATTTTTTGTTTTACCGTTGTTTTTAAATTGGCAGATATTGGAACAACCGCGACCACTGCCGCACTCGCTAGCTTTTCGTTGATTTTTCTATGGGTGCGTCCATTTGGATCTATTTTTCCATCAGGGCGTACCATATTTACCACCTTGCTTTGAAATAACTTAATAGCTGCGACCGTTTTAGAGTTTTCAGGGCGTGAGCCTAAACG
>NZ_JADYXF010000124.1:0-1580 GCF_015864385.1 Pseudoalteromonas sp. SWXJZ94C | reverse complement strand
TCTTCCCAGCCTTGGCATCCAGACACAACAGCGCTGACGGCTAAGAATATGATATCAAATAGTTTATGAACCACTTTACCTTGTTGGCGAGGATCATCGATTGATTCGAAATATTTAAATAGCTGAATATCAAGCATGAGAATGCTCCTTGAAAAAAGGAGTATAAGATCATACTTTGAAGTCAAGGTAAAGTTCGTGATCTTGCCCTGGGTAGAGAGTAGCGTGTATTTACTTTATTTTTATCCATCAATAAATCCTTTTGGTATTTTAAACGAATATTGTACATCGTTTGTAATTTGAAAAACATAACAATTTATTAGTGCGCTCATCGCACATACTTCTGCCGACTTAAAGTTCATTCATATACTTCATATACTTCATATACTTCATATACTTCATATACTTCATATACTTCATATACTTCATATACTTCATATACTTCATATACTTCATATACTTCATATACTTCATATACTTCATATACTTCATATACTTCATATACTTCATATACTTCATATACTTCATATACTTCATATACTTCATATACTTCATACACTTCATATACTTTTAACAAATTACCTAAGGTATTACTATAACTAAGTTTTCTAACAAGCAAAGGGGTCCAAGCAATGGGGTCAAATCCTGAGGAATCCCCACAATTTGATAATATAAATCAATAAGGTAGTTTAAAAAACAGTTGAAGTGCACAGCCAATTTTGATCTTATATGTTTTTTCCGACCAAAGAAATTACAAAGTAAATCGACTATGCACTTGAGTAAATTATTACATAAAACTTTTTCTAATACAGCGGGTATTATTGATAAGCGTAACCACTGCACATTAATGAAAGCTGTAGAAACACTCTGCCAACATAAGTTCTTATCCATTGCTGCATTGGGGCGAAAACTAAAGAGTAACGCGAAGGTTAAACACAATATTAAACGAATGGATAGGTTATTTGGCAACCCTCGCGTCCAGCACGCCCGCTTCCACTATTACCAAGAAATCGCTCACCGCGTGATTGGTCAGATTAGACGCCCATGCGTGACGATTGACTGGTCTGGGTTAACACCTTGTGGCGAGTTTCATTTGTTACGGGCGGCAGTACCAGTTAAAGGTCGAGCAATGACAATCTATGAGCAAAGTTTTCGTGAATGTGAATACATGAAGCAAAGCGTGCACAAGGATTTCATTAAAACACTTAAATCAATATTGCCTCCAGATTGCAAGCCGATCATCGTCACAGATGCAGGATTTCGCAATCCTTGGTTTAAGTTAGTCCTTAAATTTGGTTGGGATTTTGTAGGCAGAGTGAGGCATCAAACACAATATCAAAAGCCAGAAGATGATACGTGCTGGTCACCAGTAAAAACACTTTATTCTAAAGCGACAGCAAAACCCGCTTATCTATTTGAAACACGACTCGCTAAAGCCAATTCATTAAGTGGTCATTTTTACTTGTTTAAATCAAAGCCTAAACAAAGAAAGAAGAAAAACCTTCGAGGAAAAACGATTCGCTGCAGCGTAAGCTTGAAACATGCTAAAGGCGCCACGGAGCCATGGTTATTATTTACCTCAT
>NZ_JADYXF010000123.1:0-1598 GCF_015864385.1 Pseudoalteromonas sp. SWXJZ94C | reverse complement strand
GTACAAGCAACCGTAATTAATGGCGAATATGTAACAGATCCAATTGATGCAAGCGCATTGAACGACGGCACATTAACATCCACAGCAACGGCGTCTGATTTAGCAGGCAACCCTGTAACAGCACAAGATACTGTTGAGCTTGATAACACCGCAGTCATTACTACCAGTATTGATAAAACCGATGACGGTGTTATTAACGGTAACGGCGAAAGTACAGAGATCGTTGTACGCGGTACGGTTACTGATGTTGAAGACGGTCAAACCGTAACGGTGACTATTAACGACGGCGTTAATCCTCCAATTGAAGTACAAGCAACCGTAATTAATGGCGAATACGTAACCGATCCAATTGATGCAAGCGCACTAAACGATGGCACATTAACAACCACAGCAACTGCATCAGATGTTGCAGGCAACCCGGTAACAGCACAAGATACGGTTGAGCTTGATAATACCGCTGCCATTACCACCAGTATTGATAAAACAGCGGATAGCGTAATTAACGGTAACGGCGAAAGTGCAGAGATTGTTGTACGTGGTACGGTTACTGATGTTGAAGACGGTCAAACCGTAACGGTGACTATTAACGACGGCGTTAATCCGCCAATTGAAGTACAAGCAACCGTAATTAACGGCGAATACGTAACAGATCCAATTGATGCAAGCGCACTAAACGATGGCACATTAACAGCCACCGCAACAGCGTCTGATTTAGCTGGCAACCCGGTAACAGCACAAGATACGGTTGAGCTTGATAACACCGCAGCCATTACCACAAGTATTGATAAAACAGCGGATTCAGTAATTAACGGTAATGGCGAAAGTACAGAGATCGTTGTACGCGGTACGGTTACTGACGTTGAAGATGGTCAAACCGTTACTGTAACAATCAGCGACGGCGTTAATCCGCCAGTTGAAGTACAAGCAACCGTAATTAACGGCGAATACGTCACCGATCCTATTGATGCAAGTGCATTAAACGATGGCACATTAACCGCTACTGCAACAGCGTCAGATGTAGCAGGCAACCCTGTAAGCGCTGAGGATTCAGTTGAGCTTGATAACACCGCAGCCATTACTACCAGCATTGATAAAACAGCCGACTCAGTTATTAACGGTAACGGCGAAAGTACAGAGATCGTTGTACGCGGAACAGTTACTGATGTTGAAGACGGTCAAACCGTAACGGTGACTATTAACGACGGCGTTAATCCGCCAGTTGAAGTACAAGCAACCGTAATTAATGGCGAATATGTAACAGATCCAATTGATGCAAGCGCATTGAACGACGGCACATTAACCGCTACCGCGACTGCATCAGATGTGGCAGGTAATCCTGTAACAGCACAAGATACGGTTGAGCTTGATAACACCGCAGCCATTACTACCAGCATTGATAAAACAGCCGACTCAGTTATTAACGGTAACGGCGAAAGTGCAGAGATTGTTGTACGTGGTACGGTTACTGATGTTGAAGACGGTCAAACCGTAACGGTGACTATTAACGACGGCGTTAATCCGCCAATTGAAGTACAAGCAACCGTAATTAACGGCGAATACGTAACAGATCCAATTGATGCAAGCGCACTAAACGATGG
>NZ_JADYXF010000121.1:0-1673 GCF_015864385.1 Pseudoalteromonas sp. SWXJZ94C | reverse complement strand
CTCACTTTTCAGACTAATTAAAATTTAGTCATTAACCTTAGAAAGTGCAAATTTAGGTTGGGTGTCTAGTTTATTTTTTTCGCTTGCCCCTTCAAGGTTAGCGCCCGTAAAGTCAGCATCTAAAAAATACGCTAAATCTAAAATGCCACCACGTAATATAACGCGTTCACCTTTAAGCATTTCAGTTGAAGTTTCGCTGATATCGCATTGCGTTAAATCAAGCCCTGATATATCGACACCTTTAACGTTATCTTGCTCTCGTGAATCCGCTAGTAACGCTAGCGCAACCTCTTTAGACATAATTTAACCCACCAATGGTACAGTTTTTTGCCTTAGTGCACTCTATATCACAATACTCAACGTCAACCTCCATCTCAGCAAACACTTTAGCTGGGCGTAAATGTGCCATGGCTGTTTGAAAGTGCTCAATTTGCGCTTGCTCTGTTAATTCCCAAGGTGCTTCTGATAAGTCAAGGCGAATACCACCCCAAGATTGAAGCTCTGTTTTCGTTTTTGATGTGCTCAGTAATAATTCTTGACCAAACTGCTTCACGTAATGCGGGCCTAAATAAGTGCGCATTGCTAATCCTTTAGGACCAACCTTAAAGTAATCGACGGGCGCTAAGTAAGCGGCTTTACCCATCATTTCGATATGCTCGTCTCGTTCGCTTTCCCAAGGCTCATCAGGGTAAGGTCTAAAAACATGAACTGAGGCGATATCTGGTTTAAATACCTGTACTAATCGATCTGCAAACTCGAATAATGCTGGGTAATGTTTACTGTTTAGTTTTGGATCAAATTCAAATTCTATATATTGTTTTGGCCCGACATCAATACTCCCAAAGTACTTTGCCGCTTTATTACGTTTTAAATAAATATCCGCATAACTCCCAAACTCTACGGTTTTTATTTTATCTAAAATATTATCGCGGTTGTAAGGCAGCTTGCCTCGCTCTTCTAAGCTCCAGAATTGGGGCGCAAACTCAGGGTAGCTTTCAATTACATCTAACAGTTCAGTGAATAACTTTTTATCATTAAGCGGGTTGGTACCCACCATAGAGAATTTTATACGGAAAGGTTTAAAATCCATCATTATTATCCTTTTACTTTATTGACTTTATTCCAACGTTGTTTATCAACATTCCACTTATGGGTAATAGTGTTCTTACTGTTATCGTAATATAGCACTTCACTCTTATCATTTATTTTCATTGATGGTCGACAGGGTGGAACCAAACTGGGAACCAAACTGTGGGAACCAAACTGGACAGCCACTTTAATTGAACAAACAAAACTGTGCCACTAAATTTGCTTTTCAGGTTCAGAATTAATCTTTTATTACTGGGTCGCTTTCATTTCATCTATTAAATAAGTCATTAGCCCTATTAAACCTGAATTATGCGCATGAGAATATCTGCATAATTGCAGTTTTAATTTTACTGAATGGTTTTTAATTTATGCGAGTAGCTTTTCGCAGTTGCTAACAACCACTATTTAAAGTGGGTGTCTTTGTTATTTTCTTTATTTTTCTAAATTCAACATGATGAAAGTAGATGTATGAAGTCAAGATTTGATAATCATATAGAAAGTTCCTCAAGTTTTTCGATACAGTTGTGTTGACCAAAACATAAACTGTACCTCGAGGAACTTAGTATGAAACTATATGGTGGAAT
>NZ_JADYXF010000120.1:0-1691 GCF_015864385.1 Pseudoalteromonas sp. SWXJZ94C | reverse complement strand
GGCACGACGAACACACCGTGAAATACAGTGATAATATTTTGTATCAACCAAACTTACCTGACGCTTTCTTGCAATAGCCATAAAACACCTGCTCACTTTTTAGACTAATTGAAATTTAGTCATTAACCTTAAAAAGTGCAAATTTAGGTTGGGTGTCTAGTTTATTTTCTTCTTGTAAAAACTAAACCACACCCAACTCAACCAAACAAAAATTAAGATGGGTGCCATTGTTATATTTTAAGTGATTAAAACTGCTTAATTAACGTATAAGGTGCATCGGCAGCTAGTCGTGTAACCACATAACCATAGATAGATGCGTAACTTCCACCTTCTACACCATTGGTCATATCCAAGACCATATCTTCAATGCCGTCGTTGTTATAATCGCCTTTTGCCATAACTGTTAACTTTTGAATACCGCCGGCGTTATCATAATAAATAGCTTGGTCTTTATTTAATGGCTCTACCTTTTTAACATGACTCATTTCTTCCCAATTATTTGCTTTTGCTAAATTACGCTCATCATCTTTTGAAATAATTAAAGAGAGCTCTGGAGGCATTTTCTTTGGTAAATTCAAGTTATGTTCAAAGCCTCTTAAATACGAAACATCTGAAGAAGTTAGTTTACTCATAACTCGCCACATTTCACACGTGAGTTTTCTTGCATTTACAACTTTTTGTTCAGAGTATCTAAAAGCTTGATATCCATTTTTTATTTTTTCTGTTAATGCTTCACATGTTTCGACTTTCTCAAACTTGCCCTCAGATGATTCTAACCCAAATTCATAAGACCACCTTTTTGTTTCTAAACTTGGAAAATCTTTAGCTTGGGTTAGGTTAATTTGCTTATCAAAAAAAGCATATGTGCTATTTTCTTTTATAAATGTAGGTTCTATTTTTGAGGTAGCAACACAACCAAAACTCAAGCTTATTAGAATAGATATATATAAAGTCTTCATTTATTTTCCTAATAAATTTTTAACATAAGTATTTCTTTGAGCGCTAACATCCGTTCGTGAACATTCAAGTGCTGCTTTTTCAAAATCATTTGCTTTGATGTGACGATTAAACTTAGGAAAACGGCTTATCAGCCTAGTCATACCTAAATTAAAAATCATGTCAAATAAAGCCAATTTCACATTATCAGAATAACTTTGAAATTCCTGAGTTCCATACACCTGCTTTAGTTCTTTTTCAAAATTATTTATATGATTTTCAACTTGTTTATCCATCAAACTCTCTCCTAACTCTAATGTTGAGTATTTTTTGAAAGCTGTTGCAATCGTATTTTTATCTAGAGACAAACCTTTAAATTTAATAAATTCATCTTCAATTTCTTTTTTCGTAGCAAGAACACCAGTACTTCTTACTACGAAAGCTATTTTTTTAGCTGCTTCAATATCTTTTATTAAATGCCCCACCCCAGCAGTTATATTACCAGTGGTATCCTTATACATATGAGGAATTCGATCTTCATATTTTTCGAGATTGCGTTTTAAAGTAGCTCTTAGCGTTCCAGATACTGGAACAACCGTAACTACTGCGGCACTCGCCAGCTTTTCGTTGATTTTTCTATGGGTGCGTCCATTTGGATCTATTTTTCCATCAGGGCGTACCATATTTACCACTTTGCTTTGAAATAACTTAATAGCAGCTACCGTTTTAGAGTTTTCAGGGCGTGAGCCTAAACG
>NZ_JADYXF010000012.1:0-106686 GCF_015864385.1 Pseudoalteromonas sp. SWXJZ94C | reverse complement strand
TATTCAAATGTGCCAGGCAAAATTTGCTCAGCGAAATTGATAGGAATGAATTTATTTTGACAGGATAAGTCAGGCTTGTAGTTAGCCATAACAGTTTACCGTGGGTGAATAATATCTATTAGATCACAGCGAACAGATGGATTCAAGGTTAAAAAGCAACCAATCAAGAATAGTTGGATACGTTCCTAAAAAGAGTAATTCTACAGCCTCAACGCCTCACTAAGAGGCAAATAATAGTTGGCTAAAATAGACGACGAAGGAGTAAATAGCCAACTGTTATTTGTCCTTTTGAGTGACTTGTTATGTGCCTTATTTAACTCGATACCTGAATAATACAAGGTTATCTAAAACAAGATTGCTTGACCAAATAAATGAAGCACCAGAACCTGAGAACTGTTCTTGGAAATTCATATAAGCTTTCTTATTATTAACACCAATTTCATCTTCCGTAAATTCCACTGAATTTGGCCAAGATAAGTAACTTTCGTTTAATTTCCAATTTACTGGGATATCCCAATGTAACGAATAGGTCTCAATATACTTATCCGCACCATTGGTACTGCATTTTGTTGTTAAACGCTGATCTCCTATTTCTTTAGCACACTTCAGATCATAAACAGGAGAGGTATAAAAAGTTTGAGCTGACCATTTAGAATTGGTTTTCGTACCATCTGAGAAGCTTGCAATAAAGCCACCGTCTCCAGGGTGAAAACGTTTACCACGGTTATCTTCACTACCCAAGCCTGAATTTTCTTCCCAATCAACAACTTTGATTGCTATATCATATGGCTTTTTAACTTTAAATTTCACGATATTGGAATTAAAAGGAGTAAAAGGTATAGGATCCACGGCTATTAACTTACCGTTTATAAATAATTCAAAGTAATTATCTGCAAATATGTACCCTGTAATAACTTCCCCATCTTTATCTACTTCTATGATAGGTACGGACGACAAGTTAACCTCAGATAAAGATTTTGGGGTTACCTTCGAGCATTCATTATAAAGGTCTGTGGCAAAATTCTTTTGTTCATATTGAACCTTTGCAGGAACAAGATATTCAATATTATCATATTTTTTAATGCCGACTGGAGACGGACGTGAACGTCCGTTTTTACAGGTAAATAACGTTGAAACGTTGACTTCAGCCTCACCTTTAATTACATGAGCAGTCCCAGCATAATCACTAGAACTAGCTGATGACGAAAAACTTAACATAGTAAATAACGATAGTACCGAAAATTTAATTTTAATATTCATAAATATTCCCATATATAGAAGAGCCAAAGCATAGGCACATAACGAGGCTGTAGAATAACTCCAACAGCCAAACCCAATTAAAAAATCGAGTTCCTGTAATTAACACTAAGCGCTTTTAAAGCATTAGGTAACGCATTTGGAACCCTATAAAACAGGCTGTTTTTCTTAAAAAAGAGAAATTCTACAGCCTCAACGCCTTGCTAAGAGGCAAAAAATAGTTTGCTAAAATGTTTGAGGAACGAAAAACAGCAAACTGTTTTTTGTCCTTTTGAGCAACTTGTTAGGTGAATTACCAACTTGTAAGTGCCACACGTTACACAAACCTAAAACTAAATAAAACCGTCGCCACCATAAAAATGACAACCAAGATTTTGAGCCATAACACAAAAGCTTGATAAGCAAATGCGCGTAGGACTTTTTGTCTCTAATAAAAGCCCGGAGACGCTATTAGCGTATGCGCCGATGCCTTTGGCGAAACCCACTAAAGCTACCAAGTTTAACAAAACACCAAACTACAATTGGCAAACGCACTTAACAATAAAAGAAGTGGCGAATGAAACCTAACGCCTTGCTAAGGGGCTAAAATGGTTGGCTTGCTTTTTTGCGGTTCTTTGCAAAAAACGAGCAAACTGTTTTAGTCCTTTTGAGCAACTTGTTATATGCTTTTTAGTTAGAAAACACATAACATTTAAAAAATATAAAGGTTAATTACATGGAATGAGTAGAATTAAAAAACCTACCACCACTTGCCACTAACCGTGAATTTGAGCCGCTTACACTATTGTTAATTATTCACGCTAATCGAGTTAGGCGAAAACTGTGTAGCAACAAATATAAAACTTTTTGATCGCGCTAAAACTTCCACGAAAAAGAACGAAACAAGCGCGAAACTTTTAATAAAAATACAAAAGCCACACAAATAAAGATCGAACAAGTGGTGGCATATAACGAGGCTGTAGAATAACTCCAACAGCCAAACCCAATTAAAAAATCGAGTTCCTGTAATTAACACTAAGCGCTTTTAAAGCATTAGGTAACGCATTTGGAACCCTATAAAACAGGCTGTTTTTCTTAAAAAAGAGAAATTCTACAGCCTCAACGCCTCATTAAGAGGCAAAAAACAGCTTGCTAAAATGCCTGAGGAACGAAGGACAGCAAGCTGTTTTTTGTCCTTTTGAATGGCTTGTTATAAGCCCAACTACTGTTCTGATTCATTAAGAACACAAGCCAATTGGTCGTCTTCGTCAAATACAGACTCGACAACCGCATATGGCGGTCCATTTAGCCAACTGCGATCTTTATTACATTCAGAAACACAAATTGCTATTACTACACGAGTACCGATATCTGTACAGCGCCACTTTTTTCCGCCGCAAAAAAACTCATTATTTATACAAAACTCATTTATATTCATATTAACCTGAGGGGCTTATAACAGCTTTATCAGAGGACACTTTCCTCTTTTTATGAGCAATGTATGTCCTCTTAATTATTTTTAATATTAATAACAAATCCTGTAACACATTGCCAGCTTTAAACTTTAAGTCAGGCTGTTCTTTTATTAAAATGCAGAAAAGAGGAAAATGTCCTCATTTCTTGACTTAGGAGGAAAAATGTCAATACTGTATATAAATACAGTTAATTGAGAATTAAAATGAAAACTAAATCCCCTTTTCTTAATAGTATTATCAACTATATGTATAGCCATCACTATGCTAAAAAATCTATCGAAACTTATGTATTTTGGATTACTGCCTATATCCATTTTCATAATAAGCGGCACCCTACCAGTATGGGCAATAATGAAGTTGAAATATTTTTAAATCACTTAACAGTCACTAAAAAAGTAGCAGCGAGAACACAAGCAACCGCTTTAAATGCACTAGCTTTTTTATATAAACATATTATCAAGAATGAGCTCTCATTAGATTTAAATTTCGTTAAAAGTAACCGCCAACAGAAACTTCCTGTCGTACTTACACAGACTGAGGTATCGCTATTTTTTAGAAATATAAATAAACGACATTATTTGATAGCAAGCCTGCTATATGGAAGTGGTTTACGGCTGATGGAAGCAGTAAAAATAAGAGTTCAAGATATTGACTTCGACTATAAAAACATACGCATTTGGAACGGTAAGGGTAATAAAAATCGTATTGTGACACTTGCTGAAGAATTAATACCAATGCTAAGAAATCAAATAATTCAAGTTGATGAATATTTACAGTTAGATTTAAAAAATGATGCGTACGCCGGTGTATGGATGCCTCATCGACTTAGTAAAAAATACCCAAGCGCTAATAAGTCTTTACAATGGCAGTTTTTGTTCCCATCACATAAATTAAGTACAGACCCTGAAACAGGAGAAATAAGACGTCACCACTTAGATCATTCAGGGGTAAGAAAGGCAGTTAAACTGTCTTCAACAAAAGCTGAAATTAATAAACACGTTACGCCACATACTTTGCGTCACTCTTTCGCTACGCATTTGCTGCAAAGCGGCGCTGATATCCGCACAGTACAAACACAGCTAGGTCATAGTGATGTGCGTACTACACAAATATATACGCATGTACTACAACAAGGTGCCAACGGTGTTATTAGCCCTTTTTCAAGATTATAAATATCTCAGTAACAAGGCAAAAATTTAGTTATATTGTTTGTCTATATGAGAAGTTTTTAACGCAGTTAATTAGAACGCTAGAATGTTCTACGCTTTAATTCAACGGGTATCCTACTCATGTTTTACAACAAATTGTCAACGCCGTTGTTAGCCCTTTTTCAAGGTTATAAACTCCCCGATTTAAAACAAAAAAGCACAGTCCACAACAACCATGCTTTTTAAATAAACCTTAATTCAGTTCGGTTTACAAACGAATACCGCCGTCTATTTCAACCACGCGACCGGTAAAAAAGTCGTTTTCGATTATGTATTGTGCAGTATGCGCAATTTCGTCGCTTTCGCCTAAGCGCCCGACTGGCGTTACTGCAAGCATACGCTGTTTGGCTTCGGGCTTCATGGCGTCGGTCATGGCGGTGCTTATTACACCTGGTGCAATAGCGCCTACACGTATACCAAAACGACCAAGTTCTTTAGCCCATGTGGTGGTAAGTGCCACTACGCCTGCTTTTGATGCCGCGTAGTTTGTTTGGCCTATGTTACCTGCTCGCGCTACGCTCGACATATTAACGATTACGCCGCCTTTACCTGATTCAATCATGTGGCTTGCAGCTTCCCGCCCTGCTAAAAACACACCTGTCAGGTTTACATCAATCACTGATTGAAATTGCTCAAGAGACATTTTTTTAACGACTTTACCGTCTTTTGCTTTTATAAACATGCCATCGCGTAAAATACCGGCGTTGTTTATAAGGACGCCAATGTGACCAAAATCGCTGTTAATGGTATTAAATACGTTTTCTACTTCGCTCTCATTTGTTACGTTTGCGGCATACCCTTTTATATTGCTAGTTACACCTTCAAGCTGCATTAGTTGCATAAGTTGCTCGCATGCGGTGTTTAATAAGTCTTGTGCCATATCTATTAAAGCGATATTTGCACCCATAAGAGCAAACTTTTGCGCCATTGCAAAGCCTAAACCTTGTGCGCCACCGGTTATTACTACCGTGTTATTTTTAATTTCCACGCGTTGCTCCTACTTAGAAAACAGTTTAAAAATGGCACTAAAGTCATCACTACCCGCACCTTGGTGTTGTAGCATAGTGTATAAATTTTTAGCCATTGAACCCATAGGGGTTGTTGAATTACTTTGCTGCGCGGCTTCCATGGCAAGGCCTAAATCTTTAGCCATTAAATCAACCATAAAGCCTGGTTTATAATCGTTACTTGCAGGTGCACCGTCCATTACACCTGGGCAAGGGTTGTAAAGTTCAAGCGTCCAGTTACGGCCAGAACTTGCGGTCATTATGTCGCTAAGTACTTTAGGATCGAGGCCGTTATTTATGCCCATTTGTAGTGCTTCGCTGGTGCCTGCCATTAAAATGCTAAGTAGCATGTTATTACATATTTTTGCAACTTGTCCTGCGCCAATATCACCAGCATGAAATATGTTTTTACCCATATCACTAAGCACTGTATTTGCTTTATCAAACGCTGCTTTTTCGCCGCCTACAATAAAAGTAAGAGTGCCTGCAGTTGCACCCGCAACGCCGCCCGATACCGGTGCATCTACAAAGTTTATGCCCTGCTCGCCAAGCGCACTGCCTACAATACGAGCTGACTCTGCATCTATTGTTGAGCAATCAATTACTAATGTACTTTTGCTCAGCACGTTAATTAAACCGCTGTCGTCGTTATTACCTAAGTAAAGCGATTTAACATGTTTGCCCGCAGGTAACATACTAATAAGTACGTCAGCATTAGTTGCGCACTGCTTTGCATCAACCGCTGCTTTTGCGCCTTTGCTTGCAAGTTCATTTATGACCGACTGGTTTAAATCGAACACGCTAACAGTATGCCCAGCTTTAATTAAGTTAGCCGCCATTGGGCCGCCCATATTACCTAAACCAATAAAACCTATGTTTAATTTACTCATAGTTGTTCCTTTTAGATACCAATTTTATTTAACAGCAAGCTCATTGAGCGGGTGATTTTCGCCAAAGCGGTTAGCAAAAAAGCTATCTATTATTGTTTGTGGTACATCACTAAGTGTTTTGTATTGCCAATTTGGCGCACCGTCTTTATCTATTAGTAGCGCCCTTACACCTTCTTGAAACTCACCTACTTCGCCAGCGCGAACCGACATACCCAGTTCCATTTTAAAACACGCTAATAAGCTTTTGCCTTGGCTTGTTTTTAATTGCTCACTTACAAGTGCACAACTTAGTGGGCAGCCATGTTTAAGTGATTTTTGAGCGCGTTGTAACCATTTATCGTCAGTAGTTAGCCCTAAAATGTAATCAACCTGCTCCTGCAAGGTTGTAAACTCACCCAATTTTTGAATCGTTTTTAGGTTAGCCTTTATATTGCCTTTAGGCATACGCGCCGACTGGTTGTCTAAATCGGTGAGTAAATCGGTTAACCGCTCATGATTTAGTATGTCATGATTTGAATTTGCTGCTTTATCCCACTTGGCAGTTAAAATTTGTGCAAGCATGGCATCATATTTATTGCTATCGATAAAGTGATCGCTAAGCGATACAAAACGTGCGTCTTCGCAGTTTATAGAGGCCGACGTTAGCCCTAAAAATAACCCGACGCTTTGTGGCATTTTATGTAAAAAGTAACTGCCGCCTACATCTGGGTATAAACCAATTGTTTGCTCTGGCATGGCAATGCGTGATGTTTCCGTTACTACGCGGTGGCTAGCACCGGCCATTAACCCTAAACCGCCGCCCATTACTATGCCGTTACCCCAAACAAGGATTGGTTTATCAAAGGTATGAATAAGGTAATCAAGTTTGTACTCAAGAGTAAAAAACTCTTCAACTAGGCTTGTTGGTTTACCTTGCGCCATTGCACGATGAAGGCTTACAACATCGCCACCAGCACAAAATGCTTTATCGCCAGCGCCTTTTAACAACACCATTGCAATAGCATCATCGTCTTGCCAAGTTCGCAGCTGCGGCTCAAGTAATTTGATCATCTCAAAATTAAGTGCATTTAAGGCTTTTGGCGCATTGAGTGTAATAAGCCCTATTAAACTGCCGTTTTCTGCGGTGGCGGTTTCAAATATCACGGGCTCATCGGTGCTATTTAATACTGTTAAAGCACTCATTAGCCGTTTACCCAGTTAGCGCGGCGTTTTTCTAAAAAGGCATTTACGCCTTCTTGTTGATCTTCGGTATCAAATAAACCAACAAATAACTCGCGCTCAAGAGGCAATACACTTGCCATTGGTTGATGGCGCCCTTTTTGAATCAATGTTTTACACGCTGCAACTGAGGTAGGGCTTTGCTCGCTTACTTGATTAGCTAGTTTTAATGCTGCCGCAAAGCTTTCGCCCTGCGGTACTACTTCTTCTACTAAGCCAATTTGCAGGGCTTTATCGGCTTTTAAGCGCTCGCCGCATAAAATCATGCGTTTTGCCCAGCCTTCGCCTACTAGCCATGCTAAATTTTGTGTGCCACCAGCACAGGGTAATAAACCTACTTTAGCTTCAGGGAGCGCCATTTGTGCTTGCTCTTCCGCTATACGTACGTCGCACGCAAGGGCGACTTCTAACCCGCCGCCCATTGCATAGCCGTTTATGGCAGCAACCGACACGCCTCTAAAATTAGTAAGCGCTTCAAATGCTTCACCAAATACACGCGACATATCGGCGGCTACGCCTTTATCGCCACATGCAAATACGTTTAAGTCGGCGCCGGCGCTAAAAAACTTTTCGCCTTCGCCAGTGAGCACTAATGCATAAATATTTTTATTATTATTAAGCTCATTAACGGTATTTTTTAAATCAACTAAGGTGTCTTTTGTCCAGGTGTTTGCTGGCGGATTAGACATCGTTAAAATAGCAACATGACCTTCGATTGTAAGTTCAATACTCGGATTAGATTTAGATTCTGACATACATTGCTCCTTATAAAACGTCGTTTGCTGACTCAGCCAAAATACGGCGCGCAATTATTACACGCATAATTTCGTTAGTGCCTTCTAAAATTTGATGAACGCGTACATCACGTACATGGCGCTCAAGCGGGTATTCTTTTATGTAACCGTAACCACCATGAATTTGCAGTGCGTCGTTACACACGGTAAAGCCAACATCGGTAGCAAAGCGTTTAGCCATGGCGCAGTAAGTGGTTTTTTCAACGTCGTTATCATCAAGTTTAAATGCTGCAAGCCTAACCATTTGGCGCGCAGCTACAAGCTCGGTGTTCATATCGGCAATTTTAAATTGCAATGCTTGAAACGCAGCCAATGGTTTACCAAATTGGGTGCGTTCTTTTAAATATTCACGGGCGGTATTAAGCGCCGCTTGCGCTGTACCAATTGAACATGTGGCAATGTTAATTCGACCGCCATCAAGACCTTGCATCGCAAATTTAAAGCCTTCGCCCTCTGCGCCTAATAAGTTATGTGCAGGAATACGGACATTTTCAAAGCTAATAGAACGAGTAGGTTGTGCGTTCCACCCCATTTTTTCTTCTGCTTTGCCGTATTCAACGCCTTTTGCATCGGCAGGGACTAAAAATGCCGAAATACCCGCAGCGCCTTCGCCGCCAGTACGTGCCATTACAACTAATACTTCGGTTTCGCCAGCGCCCGATATAAACATTTTTGAGCCGTTAATAACGTACTCATCGCCCTCAAGCACGGCTTTTGTTTTAAGTGACGCGGCATCTGAGCCAGAGCCAGGCTCTGTTAAACAGTAAGAGGCAAGTAACTCGCCCATTACTAATTGCTCTACGTATTTGTCTTTAACTGCATCGGTACCAAAGCTTGCTATCATCCACGTTGCCATATTATGAATGGTCAACATGGCCGTTGTTGCGGTACAGCCCATAGCAAGCTGTTCAAAAATAATGCTCGAATCTAAACGAGATAAACCAAGGCCACCCGCTTCCTCTGGCGTGTATAAACCACAAAAACCAAGCTCGCCCGCTGCTTTAATCGTGTCTTTAGGGAAAATATGTTCGCGATCCCATTTTGCTGCATAGGGTGCGAGTTCTGACTCGGCAAATTGACGTGCTGTTTGCGCAAAGGCTTGTTGATCTTCTGATAAATTAAAGTCCATGGTAGAGACCTCTTTAGTTGTGTGTTTGTTGTTGTGTGTTTGTTGCGTGTCGTTTTCCCATTACAGGAATAGTTAGTGACGAGCAGCGAAGACTTATGTGTGTTGTGTGTGAAGTAGCCTTCGCGCCCATCTTTTTTATTATTAGTTATTTAGTTATTCGTTTTAATCATGATTACTTTAAGTTAATGCTCATGTTTGGACCAGACGCAATGTCGTCTTCAAACCAACGTGAGGTAATCGTTTTAGTTTCTGTGTAAAAACGAATACCTTGTTTACCGTACGTGTGTGTATCGCCGTAAAACGAGCCTTTCCAACCAGTGAACGAAAAGAACGGAAGTGGCACCGGAATTGGCACATTAATACCCACTTGGCCTACTTCAATTTCGTGTTGGAATTTACGAGCCACTGCGCCGCTTGATGTAAATAACGAGGTACCGTTACCGTATGGGCTGTCGTTAATAAGTGCGATCGCTTCATCAAGCGTGTTTACAAACATACACGCTAGTACTGGGCCAAATATTTCTTCTTTGTATAAATCCATTTCTTTGGTTACGTCAGTAAATAACGTTGGGCCAACCCAGTTACCTTGCTCATACCCTTCAACCGTAAAGTCAGAACCATCAATTAAACAGGTAGCGCCTTGCTCTTTACCACCGGCAATGAGTGATAAAATACGTGCTTTTGCTGCTTTTGATGTTTGTGGACCGTATGCCGCATTAGCATCATCCCACACGCCTGGGCGTACATTTTCAAAGCCTGCTTTAATTTCATCTACCCATTCGCTTGCTTGACCTACAAATACAGCAACCGAAATACCCATACAACGTTGGCCAGCTGCACCGACCGATGCGCCTACTAGGTTGTTTACAACGTGCGATTTACTTGCATCAGGCATAATAACCATGTGGTTTTTAGCGCCAACACACGCTTGCACACGTTTAAGATTTTGTGTGCCTTTAGAATAAATATAAGCACCTACACCACACGAACCAACAAACGAAATAGCACGCACTGCTTTATCTTCTAGTAAGCGGTCTACTTGTGGTTTTGTACCGTGAACAACTTGTAATACGCCTTTTGGTGCGCCGGCTTCAATAAATAGCTCTGCTAAGCGCATTGGTGTAAGTGGATCTTGCTCAGACGGTTTTAAAATAAAGGTGTTACCACACACAATAGCCAGCGGGAACATCCAAAGTGGGATCATTGCAGGGAAGTTAAACGGAGTAACGCCCGCACACACGCCAAGTGGCTGCATGTAAGAATACGTATCGATTTTACGCGCTACGTTTTCCATTGTTTCACCCATCATTAATGATGGTGCGTTCGCTGCTTGCTCTACTACTTCAATACCACGCCAAACATCGCCTTTTGCATCTTCAAATGTTTTACCCAATTCGTGGCAAATAATGGTAGCAAGCTCATCGTGATGTTCTTTTAATAGCGCAGCGTACTTCATCATAATGCGTGCACGTTCAGTAATGGGTACGTCTTTCCATGTTTTAAACGTCTCAGAGGCTGAGGCAATTGCCGCGTCCATTTCTGAATCGGTAGTGCATGGCACTTGTGCAAGTACTTCTTGAGTTGCTGGGTTTATAACGTCGATAAGCTCTTTAGACGCTGATTGAATAAATTCGCCATTAATAAGTAGTGGAACTTGGTGCATAATTAAATCCTAGTGTGTGAGTTGTGTGTTCTCTTTTAGAATTGGTAGCGCCGCTTTGTTAGTATTATGAGTGCAGCGCTTTTATAGTTATTCGTTAAAGTATTCGTCTAGCTATTCATGTAACCCTAATTAGTAAGCTTCTACGGCCATAGCAACTGCTTCACCGCCGCCAATACATAAAGACGCAATGCCTTTTTTAAGGCCTCGGTTTTTAAGGGCATGAATAAGCGTTACTAAAATACGCGCGCCGCTTGCACCAATTGGATGACCCAATGCACATGCACCGCCATTCACGTTTACTTTGCTTTCATCAAGTTTTAACTCGTTAATAGCCAGCATGGTTACCATGGCAAATGCTTCATTAATTTCCCAAAGGTCAACGTCGTTTACAGCCCAACCTGCTTTTTCAAGCACGCTGCTTATTGCACCTACTGGCGCTACTGTAAATTCACTTGGTTTTTGAGAATGAGTACTGTGCGCTACAATTTTACAAAGCGGTGTTAAACCCTGCTCTTTTGCTTTTGATTCGCTCATTAATATAAGCGCCGCGCCCCCGTCTGAAATTGACGATGAATTAGCGGCTGTAATGGTGCCGTCTTTTTTAAAGGCTGCACGTAAGGTAGGGATTTTTTCTGGGCGGGCGTTACCTGGTTGCTCGTCAATCGAAACTGTTACATCACCTTTGCGTGTTTGCATTGTGTGCGGTGCAACTTCGTTATCAAAGCTACCATTTTGTATTGCTGCTTTTGCTTTACTTAATGAGCCTAATGCAAACGTATCCATTTGCTCGCGACCAATGCCGTATTCGTCGGCGGTGTCTTGTGCAAAACAACCCATTGCTTTGTTGTCGTAGGCATCTTCAAGGCCGTCGCTCATCATGTGATCTTTTATTTCGCCATGCCCCATACGCATTCCGCCACGCGCTTTTGGAATAAAGTACGGTGCGTTTGTCATGCTTTCCATGCCACCAGCAATAGCAGATTGAATAGAGCCCGCCTTAATTAAATCGTTTGCAAGCATGGCTGCTTTTAAACCAGATCCGCACACTTTATTAATTGTTGTAGCGCCAGTGCTAAGTGCAAGCCCTGCTTTTAACATTGCTTGGCGTGCAGGCGCTTGCCCAAGGCCCGCTGGTAATACACAGCCCATAATTACTTCATCTATAGCGTTATTAGCTAAACCAGTTTGTGCAAGTGCGCTGGCAATGGCGGTAGCGCCAAGCTCGGTAGACTGCGCATCACTTAACGCTCCCATAAATCCACCCATTGGGGTGCGTTTTGCTGCTACAATTACCACTGATTCTAAAGTCATAACTAACTCCGTTGTAATTTAATGCAAATAGTTGTTAGTATATTTGCTCTATTAATTTAGTATTCATTTATTATTTAACACCCATACACAATACTAACGTTTACGCCAACGTCAACTAAAAACAGCTTAATTTTTTGTTTTAAAAGTGTACGCATTATTTCCCAACTGTAAGGCTACACCTACCAAATAAAAATAAACTATTGAATATTAGCAACATAACTCAACACTTCGCACCAACACTTCTTTATAAATAGTTTCAAAACACACCAAGCTTTACCTTTACGTAAACTTCACTTATATTGGGGTTATTCGAATGAGGTAAATACAATTATGAAACCAGATAATCAAACAAACTTTGCAAGCTCATCTAATATACCGGCAAGTAATGAACAAACATTTAGCATTAGCGAACTCGCTAAAGAATTTGACATTACAACCCGCTCTATTCGTTTTTACGAAGACCAAGGGTTAATTACACCAGAGCGAAACGGGCAAACCCGTATTTATTCAAAACGCGACAAAGTGCGTTTAAAACTAATACTACGCGGTAAGCGCCTTGGCTTTACATTGGCCGAAACCGGTCGTTTGTTTGAACTGTACGACGCAGATAAATCAAGCGCTAAGCAGTTGGTTACCATGCTTGACCTTATTTCAGAAAAAAAAGCAGACCTATCTCAACAAATGGACGACATTAAAGTTGTTCTGATGGAATTGGTGACAGCCGAGCGCCGCTGCCGCGACACCCTTAACAAAATAGACGAGTAAGTTTATTTTTAAAATAAAAACACACTGACAACACACACGTCACACAGGAATGAATCATGAGCACTATTTCACTATATAAAGAAATGAACTTTGGCCTTGGCGAAACTGCCGATATGATCCGCGACCACGTAAACAGTTTTGCGAGTCAGGAGATTGCCCCGCTTGCTGAAAAAACTGATTTAGATAACGCTTTTCCAAATCAACTTTGGACACAAATGGGCGAAATGGGCGTACTGGGTATGACCGTATCTGAAGAACTTGGCGGCGCCGGTTTAGGTTACTTAGAACATGTTATTGCTATGGAAGAAATTAGCCGTGCCAGTGCCTCTATAGGTTTAAGCTATGGAGCACATTCTAACCTGTGTGTTAATCAAATTAACCGTAACGGTACACAAGCTCAAAAAGAAAAATACTTACCAAAGCTTATTAGTGGCGAGCACATTGGTGCTCTTGCAATGAGCGAGCCTAATGCGGGCTCTGATGTTGTATCGATGAAACTTAAAGCCGAGAAAAAAGGCGATAAGTACATTTTAAACGGTAACAAAATGTGGATCACTAATGGCCCAGACGCGCACACGTTAGTTATTTACGCTAAAACAGATTTAAACGCAGGTGCTAAAGGCATTACCGCGTTTATTGTAGAGAGCAACTTTCCGGGTTTTTCTACGGCGCAAAAGCTCGACAAACTA
The DNA here is from genome assembly GCF_015864385.1 of Pseudoalteromonas sp. SWXJZ94C. Classification (NCBI taxonomy): domain Bacteria; kingdom Pseudomonadati; phylum Pseudomonadota; class Gammaproteobacteria; order Alteromonadales; family Pseudoalteromonadaceae; genus Pseudoalteromonas; species Pseudoalteromonas sp. SWXJZ94C. Next base: position 93,301 of record NZ_JADYXF010000012.1, on the reverse strand, counting down.
GGCATGCGCGGCTCAAACACCTGTGAGCTAGTATTTGAAAACTGCGAAGTGCCCCAGGAAAACATTTTAGGTAACTTAAACGAAGGCGTTAAAGTACTTATGAGTGGCCTTGATTACGAACGCGTAGTACTTGCAGCAGGCCCGCTTGGCATAATGCAAGCGTGTATGGATATAGTGGTACCGTATATTCACGAGCGTAAACAGTTTGATACCCCGATTGGTCAATTTCAGTTAATTCAGGGCAAAGTAGCCGACATGTATACGCAAATGAATGCTGCGCGCTCATATGTGTACACGGTAGCTCGCTCATGTGATCGAGGTGAAACAACCCGTAAAGATGCAGCCGGTGCAATTTTATACGCCGCAGAGCTTGCAACTAAAATGGCACTCGATGCGATTCAAATTTTAGGTGGCAATGGCTACATAAACGAATACGCCACAGGTCGCCTACTGCGTGACGCCAAGCTATACGAAATTGGTGCAGGCACATCAGAAATACGCCGCATGCTTATTGGTCGCGAACTTTTTACAGAAAGCCGTTAAGGATTAAACCATGACGATTTTAAAATCGAGTGTTAACCCTCACGATCCAACGTTTGTGCAAAACGATAAAAAAATGTCGGCGCTGGTGGATGATTTACGCAGTAAGGTAGCAACAATTAGCCAAGGCGGAGGCGCTGCATTAAAGGAGCGCCACGAAGGCCGTGGTAAATTATTTGTACGCGACCGTATAAGTACGTTAATTGACGAAGGCTCACCGTTTTTAGAAATTTCGCAATTTGCGGCATTTGGTGTGTACGAACAAGCAATACCGTGCGCCGGTGTTGTAGCCGGTATTGGCCGTGTTAAAGGCATTGAATGCATGATTATTGCAAACGATGCCACGGTTAAAGGCGGTACGTATTTTCCGCTTACTGTTAAAAAGCATTTACGTGCACAAGACATTGCAGAGCGCTGCCACTTACCGTGTATTTATCTTGTAGATTCGGGCGGTGCTAACCTGCCTGAGCAAGACGATGTATTTCCGGATAAGCTGCATTTTGGTCGTATTTTTTACAATCAAGCCCGTATGTCGGGTAAAGGTATTCCACAAATTGCCGTGGTAATGGGGTTGTGTACCGCAGGTGGTGCGTACGTACCGGCAATGGCAGACGAAAGCATTATTGTAAAAGATCAAGGCACTATATTTCTAGCCGGCCCGCCGCTGGTAAAAGCAGCAACGGGCGAGGAAGTAACAGCCGAAGAACTAGGCGGTGCCGATGTGCACTGTAAAGTGTCGGGTGTTGCCGATCACTACGCTGAAAATGATGCTCATGCACTGTCTATTGCGCGCCAATGTATAGAACGTATTAACTACACACGCCCCACTGCGCCGTTACTTAAACAAGAGCTAGAAGATGTAAAACCACCGCGTTACGATATTAACGAGCTTTACGGCATTGTAGGCACCGACCTTAAAAAGCCGTTTGATGTACGCGAAGTAATAGCCCGCACTGTAGATGACTCATCATTTGATGAATTTAAACGCTATTTTGGTGAAACGTTAGTCACCGGTTTTTCCAGCATTTATGGCAACCCCGTTGGCATAGTGGCTAATAACGGTATTTTATTTAGTGAGTCGGCGCAAAAAGGCGCGCACTTTATTCAGCTGTGTGCTCAGCGCAATATTCCTTTAGTGTTTTTACAAAATATTACCGGCTTTATGGTGGGTAAAAAATACGAAGCTGAAGGCATTGCAAAGCACGGCGCTAAAATGGTGATGGCGGTTTCGTGTGCTGATGTGCCAAAATTTACAGTACTTATTGGCGGCTCTTACGGCGCCGGTAATTACGGAATGTGTGGTCGTGCATTTGAACCAACCATGATGTGGATGTGGCCTAATGCCCGTATTTCGGTCATGGGCGGCGAACAAGCAGCGGGTGTAATGGCGCAAGTTAAACAAGATGGTTTAGCACGCAAAGGTCAAAGCATGAGCGAGCAAGAAATCAGTGACTTTAAAAAGCCAATTATTGACCAGTACGAAGAGCAAGGTCATCCGTATTACGCCAGCGCACGCTTGTGGGATGACGGTATTATAGACCCTGTCGACACGCGTAATGTATTAGGGCTTGCGTTAACAGCTGCGAACAACGCACCAAAACGTGATTCGAAATTTGGCGTATTTAGAATGTAACCGGAGCGCAAAATGTCAGTAACACTACAAATAACAAAATCTAATGTGGCTGTACTTGTGTTAAGCCGCCCAGAAAAAAGAAACGCATTTAACAGTGAAGTAATACACGAGCTGATCCAGTGTATTGAACATGCAAATACGCTTGATATTCGTGCTTTGGTTTTAAAAACAGAAGGTAAACACTTTTCAGCCGGTGCTGATTTAGCCTGGATGAAATCGATGGCGGATAACAACTACGCCGATAATCTAGCTGATTCAATGCAATTAGCTAAATTAATGCAGGTATTAGCAAGATCCCTTCACCCTACAATTTGCGCCGTGCAAGGGGCTGCTTTTGGCGGTGCATTGGGCTTAATTGCCTGTTGCGACATAGCTCTAAGTAAAGACGATGCACAATTTTGTTTAAGCGAAGTAAAGCTTGGCCTTATTCCGGCTGTTATCAGTCCATACGTCATTAAAGCGATTGGTGAGCACGCTGCTCGCAGGTACTTTTTAACAGCTGAAGTGTTTGATGCACATACTGCTAAACAACTTGGTTTAATTCATCAAGTGACCGGCAATTTAGACTGTGCGGTCGATAATATGCTGCAAACACTAATTGATAACGGACCTGTTGCAGTAAAAGCTGCTAAAGCATTAATTAACGATGTAGCAAATAAACCAATAACCGATGAACTCATTGAGCTTACCGCAGAGCGTATTGCAAAAATTCGCGTATCTGAAGAAGGTCAAGAAGGGCTAACTGCTTTTTTTGATAAACGCCCACCCGCTTGGCAACTGTAGGATTGATTATGAACACACAACGATTACAAAAAATACTGATTGCCAATCGTGGAGAAATTGCGTGTCGAGTAATGCGCACTGCAAAACAAATGGGCTTAACCACGGTCGCGGTTTATTCTGATGCAGACAAACATGCTCAACACGTAAAAATGGCCGACGAGGCTTACCATATTGGTGCTGCGCCAAGTAAAGATTCGTATTTAGTAGCAGACAAAATTTTACAAGTTGCCAAAGACTGCGGCGCTGATTGTATTCACCCAGGCTATGGTTTTTTATCTGAGAACAGCGATTTTGCTAAAGCCTGCGAAGCTAACAACATTGCGTTTGTAGGACCACCAGCAAGTAGCATTGAAGCAATGGGGTCTAAAACCCGCGCTAAAGAAATAATGGCAGCTGCTAACGTGCCGTTAGTACCTGGTTATTATGGCGATAAACAAGATCCTGCTTTTTTACAAAGTGAAGCTGAAAAAATTGGCTACCCTGTACTAATTAAAGCTGCCTTTGGTGGCGGTGGTAAAGGCATGCGCGTTGTACAAAACGCCAAACAATTTATGAGTGCACTTGAGGGCGCGCAACGTGAAGCAATTGCCGGTTTTGGTAACGATTTAGTATTGCTTGAGCGCTACGTAAACCAGCCTCGCCATGTTGAAGTGCAAGTATTTGCAGATAACCATGGTAACTGTGTTTATTTAGGCGATCGTGATTGTTCTTTGCAACGTCGTCATCAAAAAGTAATTGAAGAAGCCCCTGCTCCGGGTTTATCTGACGAGCTACGCAAAGAAATGGGCGAAGCGGCTGTACGTTGTGCATTGGCTATAAATTATAGAGGTGCAGGTACGGTTGAGTTTTTACTGTGTGGCGATGAATTTTTCTTTATGGAAATGAATACGCGCCTTCAAGTAGAACACCCAGTGACCGAAATGGTAACCGGTGTAGATTTAGTCAATTGGCAAATTAATATTGCGGGTGGGCAAACACTGCCACTGACACAAAGTGATATTCAATTGCAGGGTCATAGCTTTGAAGCGCGTATATACGCAGAAGATCCAGCTAACGACTTTATTCCGTGCTCAGGCACTATTGAAGCGCTACATACGCCACTTAACAGCGAATTTGTGCGCATTGATACAGGCATTGCACAAGGCGACGAAATCAGCCCGTTTTACGATCCAATGATTGCAAAACTTATTGTGCACGACGACAATCGCGAACAAGCCTTGAGCCGTTTACAACACGCCCTTGAGCAATTTCATTTAGCAGGTTTTAGCACTAACATTGGCTTTTTACATAACTTAGCAAGCCACCCTACGTTTAAACAAGGTGCGCCAAGTACACACTTTATTGCTGAGCAAGGCGAGTCGTTAGTTGCGGTTGATAAATCGTTATTACAAGCAAGCCAACTTATTGGTGCTTTTGCATATTTAGAATCGTTAACTAGCACCCAAAATGCGCAAAACAGTGCAAGCCCTTGGCAACAACTGAGTGGTTTTACACTCAATGCTCCGCAAGCAATTAAAATCCCTTTTGCCGATTTACAGCTAAGCGCTATAAAAACGTCAGCGGGCTATAGTATTACGCATAACGAGCACGTATTTAACCTACAAGGCACATTAAATAATGGTCTTTGCAGTGTATTTATTAATGGCGAAAAACATACCGCGCATGTAACTACGGTAGGTAATAATACTGTTGGCAATAGTACCGTGACCAATATTGTCACTGTTATGAATAAAGCACTGCAAACTAAGCTTGAACTAGTTGATAAACATTATATTAGTTCGCACGAAAGCGAAGCACTGCCACTTGCCGCGCCGCTTAATGGCACGGTAGTTAAGCACTTAATCGACATTGGTAGCACAATTACCAAAGGTGATGCGGTTGTTATTATTGAAGCCATGAAAATGGAATACACGCTTAACGCACCGCATGACGGAATTTTAAAAAGCTACTGTTTTGGTGAAGGCGAATTAGTAACGCATGGCGCTCTACTTGCGATAGTAGAAGATACGACTGAGGAAGCATTATGAGTGCATTTCCAAGTAAAGTTCGTATTGTTGAAGTTGGCGCACGAGACGGCTTACAAAACGAAAAAACAGTAAGCACAGCCGATAAAGTAGCACTTATTAACGCCTTAAGTGCTGCTGGCTTAAAAGATATTGAAGCTGGCGCGTTTGTGTCACCAAAATGGGTGCCGCAAATGGCAGACTCAGCCGATGTAATATCAGCCCTTAATTTACCCGATGTAAATTTAAGCGCCCTTACACCTAACTTAAAAGGCGCACATGCAGCGCACGCTGTCGGCATTAAAGAGTTTGCTATATTTACCGCTGCGAGTGAGTCGTTTTGTCAAAAAAACATAAACTGCTCAATAGAGCAAAGTATTGAACGATTTAGCGAAGTAATGGCGTTTGCTAAAGCTAATAATATCCGCGTACGTGGTTATGTAAGCTGTGTGCTAGGTTGCCCTTATGAGGGTGAAATTAACCCGCAAGCAGTACTGAGTGTATCGCAAAATCTGTTAGATTTAGGATGTTACGAAGTAAGCCTTGGCGATACCATTGGTGTTGGCACCGCTAAAAAAGTAACGCAGTTAATAGAGTTACTTTTAACGCACATTGATAAAACCAAACTTGCCGTGCATTTTCATGATACTTACGGTCAAGCGCTCACAAATATTTACGCAGCCTTAAGCCTAGGTATAGCAACGGTTGACGCGGCAGTCGCAGGCCTTGGTGGCTGTCCTTATGCTAAGGGTGCGTCAGGAAATGTTGCCACCGAAGATGTAGTTTACTTACTGCAAGGGCTTGGCATTGAACACGGAATTGATTTACAAAGGTTAAGTGAAGCTGGCTGGGAGATAACCAAAGTACTTGGTAAGCAACCTGTGAGCAAAGTATCTGTGGCACTGCACACTAAATAGCTATCTTATAAAATGATGATTCAAGATAGTTAACAACAAATAGCACACAATGAGGAGAGACTCATGGCCGGTTTTGATAAGGTAGTTTATAGCTACGAAGCTGCAATGGAAGGATTAAAAGACGGCGATACCATTATTGCCGGAGGTTTTGGTTTATGTGGTATTCCAGAGGGTTTAATTAAACAAATTAAGCACATGCAAACAAAAGACTTAACCGTGGTATCTAATAACTGTGGTGTTGATGACTTTGGTTTAGGTATTTTATTACAAGACAAACAAATTAAAAAAGTAATTGCCTCATACGTTGGCGAAAATGCCCTATTTGAGCAGCAGTTATTAAGTGGAGAAATTGACGTAGAGCTTACACCTCAAGGCACACTTGCTGAAAAAATGCGAGCTGGTGGCGCGGGTATACCTGCGTTTTACACCGCCACCGGTTACGGTACTCCTGTGGCTGAGGGTAAAGACGTAAAAGAATTTAATGGTCGCCCGTATATTTTAGAAGAGTCTATAACAGGTGAATTTGCCATAGTAAAAGCATGGAAAGCCGATCGTTACGGTAATTTAGTGTTTAGACACACCGCAATGAACTTTAATCCAATGGCGGCAACGGCTGGCAAAATTACCGTTGCCGAAGTAGAAGAGATTGTAGAGCCGGGTGAGCTTGAACCAAGCCAAATTCATACCCCAGGTATTTTTATAAATCGCGTTATTAAAGGCAGCTTTGAAAAACGCATTGAACGTGTAACAACACGAGATTAAGCAGGAGCATAATTATGGCATTATCACGTGAACAAGTTGCAATGCGCGTTGCACAAGAACTACAAGATGGTTACTACGTTAATTTGGGCATAGGAATTCCGACACTCGTCGCAAACTATGTACCGGATGATATTGAAGTTATGTTACAGTCCGAAAATGGTCTTTTAGGTATGGGTCCGTACCCTACTAAAGCAGAGCTAGATGCCGATATGATAAACGCGGGTAAAGAAACCGTGACAGCTGCTAAAGGTGCAGCCATATTTAATAGTGCGGATAGTTTTGCCATGATACGGGGTGGTCATGTAGACTTAACTGTTCTGGGTGCATTTGAAGTTGACCAGAACGGCAATATTGCATCGTGGATGATCCCTAAAAAGCTAATTAAAGGCATGGGCGGCGCGATGGATTTAGTCGCTGGCGCAAAAAATATTATTGTTACTATGACTCATGCGAGCAAGCATGGTGATTCTAAACTATTAGAGGCATGCTCTTTACCGCTTACAGGCGTTAATTGCGTTAAAAAAATAGTGACAGACTTAGCCGTACTAGAAGTGAAAGACGGCGCATTTCATCTATTAGAACGCGCTCCTGGTGTATCAGTTGATGAAATTATTAGTAAAACAGCAGGTAAACTACTTGTTGATGGTGAAGTACCAGAAATGGTTTTTTAGTTACTTTTAAAAAGTTTAATTAAAATATCGCTTTACCTTGTACCGACCTCATTCCCAGTGCCAATGGCGCTGAGTTACCCAAAATCCCTCTTACGAGGGATTTTTTTTATCTTTTTCTTTATTTTTTGGTCTTATTCATACATCTGTAGTAAATTATTATCTATAATAAGTGAATATTTAGATAGTCAGTATCTAGAGCTTTTGCACTACATTGTTGTTATCATGCACCACTTTTGTGAACTTGCTCTATAAATATTATTAACTAATTGATATTATTAGTTTTAATAACTGGTTCGATTATTGCCTATAGTAGGCGTCTCAAATAACTTTATATTGGAAAACATGCAAACTCCTATTCGTGGCCTTCGCTCTTTTTGCTTTGCAGCAAGAAGCCTAAGTTTTAAGCATGCAGCTAACGAGCTGTACTTAACTCCGTCTGCGGTAAGCCATCAAATTAAACAATTAGAAGAACAACTTGGCATTGAACTTTTTCAGCGTAAAACTCGCTCAATTAGTTTAACTACGGCCGGAAAAAACTTCTTTGATGCTATATCTCCAATAATTAGCACCTTAGAGGGCACCATCAATGAATTTAGTCAGATGCAGCAAAATACAAACTTGACGATAACGTTACCTGAGTTTTTTGCTAGTGAATTACTTATGCCTAGATTGCGTGAATGGACGTCAGAACATCCTAATATCAATTTGCAAATGGACACGCTTAAAACACGTAAAGAATTAACGCGCCATAGTGATTTATCAATCGTTTTATCATCAAGTAAGCCCACTGAAGGGTTAACAACTGAGTTGTTTAATTTAGAGTATATTCCGGCTTGTAACGAAAAATTGCTAGTTCAATGGAAAGACGATCACCGTAAAGCGCTTAATCAAGTCCCGCTTATTTTGCATAAAGCTCGCCCATGGGCATGGCATCAATGGGCTGAAAAGTCAGGAATAGATGATTTTTCTCCAACACAAATCATTCAAATTGACAGCATGTTTGGTGTAGCTAGAGCTGCACAACAAGGCATGGGAATAGCATTAATCCCATTACCGATAAGCCAGAGTTGGTTAGATGAAAAATGGTTATTTAAACTGTTTGAACAGCCACTAACAACGAAAGATAAATACTATTTAGTACAACATGAAGCAAGTGAGCCAAACCACCCTCTTGATATATTTGCTAAATGGGTTGTAAGTACATTTAGAAAAATACAAGACTGATCTCCTCTTTATTGTGGGCGAACCAATACTTAATAACTAATTATGTATTGTACAACTAATTCGCCCTAACATTATTTATACCTAACGTTTTTAAAACAAACCCACCAACTTTATTTATATTTAAAAAAATCAAGAGCTTAAAAAACCAACCTAGACTAAAGTCTATAGTTTAGTTTTTTTCACTTATTAGATTCGTTTTTATCGTTTGTCGAAAATGCGCTAACGATTTAAAGTAAATTCATCGGATACGCAAGCAGCAAAACTTGATTTATTTAATAAAACGCCAAGTTAATAAATGCAATTATTTGGGTTGTTAAGCTCATATAGCGTAAGAAAAAATCTTTATATTGTGTGTGAAGATGTTGTCAGTGTGAAAAGCAGTTCAGGTTAGGTGGTGACTTGATTTGAACTGTTTTTATTTTCGCTACAATCCACGTAATATTATTAATAAAGCTACAAGTATTAAAGTAGCAAACTATATCTTTATATTGTGTGTGAAGATGTTGTCAGTGTGAAAAGCGGTTCAAGTTAGGTGGTGACTTGGCTTGAACTGTTTTTATTACTTACTAACACCCATATAATATTAAATTGCCTGAGTTAAAGGCAGAAACAGAATCTTTATATTGTGTGTGAAGATGTTGTCAGTGTGAAAAATGGTTCAAGTTAGGTGGTGACCTAGCTTGGACTGTTTTTATTATTAAGACATAACTGCATAATACATATTTAATACATATTTAATACAATTTAAATATCTCATATAAAAAGCCCCGTAAGCTAATACTTACGGGGCTTTTTTAGTTAATTTTTTATATGATATTGTTGCTTTAATTTGTTAATTTGAATTTTATGAGAAACTAAAAACTGATCAAACTTCTTAACTATCTCAGGATACTCAATAGACGATAATGAAAATGTTTGTAGATCCACAGACAATTGATTTTGAAAATAAACGGGTCGGATTAATTTAAAGTATTTAACGATATTATAATCAAGTACGTCGTTGGATATATAAATGCACTTTACGCGTTCTTTCAAAAGTAACTCAATTAATTCCATCACATTGGCTGTTTCTATTAACTCTATTTTTTTACTGTACATTAGTGATTTAAAGCTTTGCGGTGTAAACCCTCTTACCGTGGCAAAACTCACACACTCACTAATAGTAATTTTTTTATTTAAGCTTGCAATACCCGTTTTCGTTTCAACTATAGGCCGTGAATAAATAATATCATTAACATCCATAAATGAAGCTTTATAACTTGGTTTCCATTTAGGGTTATCTGGGTATTTAAAATCAACATGGCGGTGTTCTATAAACTCTTTGTAAAGACGGTTAATAGGCAATGCATAAAACTCAAGTTCAAACTCGTGCTGCTGCGCAAACAAAGTAAGTAATTTTTCGCTAAAGCCATAATAGTCAGCCTTATCGATACCGCTGCCGTCATAATATGGGAGATATTCAATGTTCTCAACACCCACTACATAGTGAGTAGCCGACCTTGCATTGCACATAAAGAGCAGCATAACGACAGAGAAATACATAAACTGCTTTAGTATTTTTTCTAATTGATTCATTTACAACCTAAATTAAATAATGTGTGTGATAGTTGTCGATGTGAATTTTAACAAGTTTGCAACGATTTTCATAAACCTATTTTGTTTTATGCAAAAAAAAGCCTGATTAAAAAATCAGGCTTAACTAGATTATTGGCTTAGCTTTTGTCTCTTGGTACAAAATCTAATACGGTTGCATTTATACAGTAACGATCACGACCTCTTGGACCTTCACCAGGAAATAGATGACCTAAGTGAATACCAGTGCTTTTTGAACGAAGCTCTATTCGAGTCATACCCCAACTGCTGTCGTCGTGCTGAGTAACGCTGTCTTTTACTGGATGTGTAAATGAAAGCCACCCTGTTCCAGAATTAAATCTATCGCTTGTATCAAACAGCTTTTCTCCACTTAATTTATCGACAAAAGTACCATCGGGTGTATTTTTAAACTCTTTGTACTCTTTGCAATAAGGTCTATCTGTTCGCGCATCAAATGCTACTTTATAAGCATCGCTGTTACCTAGCTTAAATGCACCTAACGATTTATAAAACTCTTCAGGCGTTGCATAACCTTGTCTGCCATATACTTCTACACCATTTTCTAAAAATAGAATGGTCGGTGTTGCCCACGTTGCCGACTTAATTGTTAAACCTTTAAGCTGATCCGCATGACGAAATGTCATTGGTATAGTGCCTTTATAGTCATTTGCTACTGCCTTTTTAAACTTTTCACAGTATGGGCAATAATCACGTGAGTCTAATACCACTATTTGTTTACCTGTTAATAAAGCAGCGTTATCAACTTTTTCTACTGGCATTTTATTAAAAACCACACCAGTTGAATGATCTGGACAGTACCCTTTAGGATTTTTTTCCAAATAATTTTGATGATATTCCTCAGCCGAATAAAAGGCTTCTAGAGGTTTGATCGTTGTTTCTATTTTTCCATAGCTTGCGCTCGTTAATAGCTGCTGATACTCAGATTTAACTTTTTCTGCTACTTGCGCTTGCTTTTGCGTTGTTGTTAAAACAATTGAGCGATATTGTGTTCCAACATCGTTACCTTGGCGATTTTTTTGCGTAGGATCATGGCTTTCAAAGTAACTTTTTAAAAGCTCTTCAGCTGAAATAATATTACTGTTGTACATCACCTGTACAACCTCAGCGTAGTTGTTATCGTCAAATCGACGAGATTGATCGGTAATGTTACGGTATGTGGCTTTAAAGCCATTTCCATCAGCGTAACCCGACTCTGCATCTATAACACCATTTAGTGCTTCGTAGTGCTTTTCGGCTCCCCAAAAACAACCTGAACCAAGTACAATAGTCTCTACATGCATGGTTGCTTCTACATTACTGTGTTCTACTTTTTCCATAGATAAAGCAAAACTGCCAGCGCTAAATAAAATAGCAGCGCCCGATAAATAAAATAATTGCTGGTGTTTCATAAAATACCTCTTAAACAAGTGCGTGCTAATTAAGACCTAACTATCTTAATTTTCATTTCAACCTAATTACTTATTTAGTACGAAATTAATCTTATAAGGTTTATTTTTAGATAGCTTTTGATCAATTTGGGGGGGATTTTTACATTCAAAGATTAAATTTAAGGAAAGCTTGTTCAAATAAACTAATGTTTATGCTCATTAATTTACAATAAGCAGATTAATAAACAAAACATACTTAACTTAGTCGCAATGGTGTGATTTATTTAATAAAACTATGTTAGGTTTGAGTTATCTAGTATTAATAGGTTTATATATGAACCCTGCGCCTCAAACTTATGCATTAAGCAATAATAGTTTACTGCTTGATGCATCGCATTTAGATACAAATAATATATTAGCTATTCAAAAAAGAATTTGGGCTTTAGCTAGTCACTGTAAAAACAGTGGTGAATTTATTGATTTAGTTCCGGCAATGAACTCGCTAACTCTTTATTTAAAATCAGAAAAACATTTAAATAAATGGCTGCAAACCTTACCAACGCTCTGGGACGATATTGCAAGTAGCTTCTTTACAGGCAAGCATCACTTAATTGAAACCACATACAATGGTGAAGATCTCAATTATGTAGCTAACTATCATAATTTAAGTGTGGCTGAAGTTATTAAGCTTCATAGTAAAACGCATTACCATGTTTTATTTTTAGGGTTTCAGCCTGGTTTTGCTTATTTATATGGCTTAGACGAGCAATTATACACACCAAGGCGCGATGAACCGCGTATTAAAGTCCCTAAAGGATCTGTTGCTATTGGCGCAACGCAAACTGGTATTTACCCTGCCGATACACCGGGTGGCTGGCATATAATAGGTCATACAGATATATCTCTGTTTGATTCGACCTCTGAACAACCTTGTTTAATTCAACCAGGCGACACGCTTGAATTTGTTCCTATTAATATAAAGGGGGCTACTCATGATTAAAGTACTCAAAAGTGGTGTACAACTTACCATTCAAGATTTTGGCCGCGCTGGTTACCGCCATTTAGGTGTAAGTAAAACGGGTAGCTTAGACCCCTATGCACAAATAATTGCTAACCGGTTACTTAACAACAATGACAGCGATGCCGTTTTAGAAATAACGGTTGGTTTGTGCGAACTTGAATTTACCTGCGATACAGTTGTTGCCCTTTACGGCGCTGATTTACAGGCAAAGCTTGACGGAAAAGCAATTTACCCAGGCTGGACTTATGCAATAAAAAGCAAACAAGTACTTAGCTTTGCAACCGGTAGAGCTGGCTTAAGAGCTTATTTAGCGATTAAAGGCGGCGTACAATGCAATGAAATTATGGGGTCTAAATCTACAGATTTAAACGCGTGCTTTGGCGGTCTACATGGGCGAGCTCTTACCAATAATGATGAAATACCTATTACGCCCTATCAACAAGAATTTGTTGAAGTAGGTGCTATTCCTCTTCCGCAACGCAAACTTATACGTTTACACCCAAGTCCTCACGTTAACCTGTTAGGTCAGTCGCTACTTAATACCTTTGCATCAACAACATTTAAAGTCAGCACTAACAGCAATCGTATGGGAGTAAGGCTTGAGCACAATAAAAATAACTTGGTGCACTGCCACTCGTTGCCGTCGATGGGTGTAAGCCCTGGGAGCATTCAGTTACCACCAAATGGTGAGCCAATTGTGCTGCTTAATGATGGGCAAACAACTGGAGGTTATCCGCTTTTAGGAACCGTTATTGAAGCCGACCTACATCAATTCGCTCAATTTAGACCTTTAGATACGGTCGAATTTGAATACGTTACTTTTGAACAGGCAACTAAAGCTAAGCAAAAACTTGATGGGCATTTACATCAATTAAGCCTTGCACTTAAAAATAACCTATAAAAATAAATAGGAAAACTATGTTCGATTTAAACTATTGGCCACTTATTGGTATACCGGTTGTGGTGGTTGGTTTTGCCTTGAGGTTTAACCCTTTATTAGTTGTTACATTTGCAGGATTAGCGACGGGTTGGGCGGTTAACCTCGATTTTATTACGCTACTGCAAACCTTTGGCGAAAAGTTTATGAACTCGCGTCAACTTGCAAGCTTTGTATTAATTTTGCCTGTTATAGCTCTGCTTGAGCGTTATGGATTACAACAACGCGCGCGCGATTGGATTTCACAAATTAAAACAGCCACCAGCGCACGTATTTTAACATTTTATTTTATTGTTAGAGAATGCTCTGCGGCTCTAGGATTACTCTCCTTAGGTGGGCAAGCTCAAACCGTACGTCCACTTTTAGCGCCTATGGCATTGGGAGCGGCAACAAACAAATACGGCGAACTTCCAAAACCCGTAAAAGATATGATTAGCGCTCATGCTGCAGCAGTAGATAATATTGCGATGTTTTTTGGCGAGGATATATTTATTGCCTTTGGTGCGGTACTGCTTATGGACGCATTTTTAAAAGAAAATGGTATTGCAGGCATAGAGCCTCTTCATATTGGTTTATGGGCTATTCCGACAGCTATAAGCGCATTAATTATTCATTTATTTAGATTAGCTCGTCTGGAAAGCAAAATAGCCAAAGCGATTGAAAAATACAACGCTGTGGAGTCTTCAGTATGAGTAAGTTAATCGACACCGATGTAACTCAATCAACCACTGCCATTGTCACTATTGAAAACGTTTATTTACTTATAGGCGTTATGGTAATGTTTTTAGTTGTACGAACGTTGCAAGACAAGCAACACCCTAAAAAATTAACAACCGCTCTATTTTGGTTTTTATTTGGTAGCAGTTTTTTATTCGGTGATTTATCGATTGCTCTATTTGGTGCGCCAATGACATATTTAATAGTTGGCATAAGTATTATAGTCATTGCGCTACTGGCGGGCTGTAATTTAGTGTCAATGGGAAGCTATTCAGTACTAACTGATGAGCAGCAAACTAAATCATCAAAACGATTGGGTAATAAGCTCTTTATACCGGCATTAATGATACCCGTAGTAACCGTAATATTTACTGTATTACTCGATGGCGTAGCTATTAATGATTTATATTTACTTGATCAACGTCACTTAACGCTCGCTTCACTTACGATAGCTTGTTTGCTGGCGTTATTAGTAGGTTGGAAAATCACGGGAGGAAGCCCAGTCGAGGCTGTTAGCGAATCGCGCCGTTTAGTCGACTCAATTGGTTGGGCTGCTATTTTACCGCAAATGCTAGCCATGCTCGGTGGTGTATTTATCGTCGCGCAAACAGGCGATTCAATCAAAGAATTAGTTACTTTGTTTATCGCGCCTGATAACCGCTTTATGTTGGTTGTTTTATATTGTGTGGGAATGGCGTTTTTTACCATGATTATGGGTAATGCGTTTGCTGCATTTCCGGTAATGACGGCAGGTATTGCGATGCCATTTTTAATAGAAGGTCACGGCGCAAGCCCTGCACCTTTAGTTGCGCTGGGTATGTATAGCGGCTATTGCGGTACTTTAATGACCCCTATGGCAGCTAATTTTAATATCATTCCTGCGGCATTATTAGACTTAAAAGATAAGTATCATGTAATAAAAGTACAAATTCCTACGGCGGTTACTCTTCTCGTCGTCAATATTATTTTAATGTATAGCGTGGTGTTTAATGACTAAATCAACTTCTTCAATGCCGTGTGTTTTAATCACCGGCTTTGCTCCATTTGGTGGCGAAACAGTTAACCCGTCATGGCAAGCAGTGCAAAAACTCGATGAAAGCATCATTATGAAACACCGTGTTTGTACTCTTGAACTGTCGTGTGAGTTTAATACTTCTATCAAAGAGCTTCATCAAGCAATAGAGTCACATAATCCCAAAGTGGTTATATGTATTGGACAAGCTGGTGGGCGCAGTGAAATATCAATTGAGCGTATTGCAATTAATATTGATGATGCTCGCATAAAAGATAACGCAGGCAATCAACCTATCGATATTCCTATAGAAAAAAATAGTCCTGATGCCTATTTTACTAACCTACCTATAAAACGCGTACTGCAAGCATTACATAACAGTAATATACCTGCTGCAATTTCAAATACAGCCGGTACGTATGTCTGCAACCATGTAATGTATGGGCTTATGCATTACATTAATGAGCACTACACAAATATGAAAGGCGGCTTTGTACATATTCCTTATTTACCGAGCCAAGCAGTGCACCACCATGGTGCGCCCAGTATGAGTGAAGAAACCGTTATAAACGCACTTAAAGTGATAATAGCGCAAGCTTTGAGCAATGATGTTGATGTTAAAATAGCCGCCGGAACCACACACTAACCGCTTTGGTGCACCAATTTTCACGTTGGTGCATAAATTATTCTTAATTAATTGTAAAAGCAGTGTGACTTGAGTAATTTTTTCTGATAAAACAAGGTTTCGCAGTACAGCAAATTGGCTCTACTGCACACATAATAGGAATGAGGAGTTACTATGTGTTCAATTTTTGGGGTATTAGATATTAAATCTGATCCCGCTCAGTTGCGTACCCAAGCAATTGAAATGTCAAAACTGCTTAGACACCGTGGCCCGGATTGGTCTGGTGTATATGCATCTGAAAAAGCTATTTTAGTGCACGAACGTTTAGCCATTGTTGGCGTATCAAGTGGTGCACAGCCTTTATATAATCCAGAAAAAACCCATATTTTAGCGGTTAATGGCGAAATTTATAATCATAAAGAGCTAGCTGCTAATTTAGAAACAGATTTTACTTTTCAGACTCAATCAGACTGTGAAATTATTTTAGCGCTTTATAAGCAAAAAGGTCCTGACTTTTTAGATGACCTAAATGGTATTTTTGCATTTTGTTTATATGACGAAGAACAAGACGCTTACCTAATTGGTCGCGATCATATCGGTATTATTCCGCTTTACACTGGTCACGATGAGCACGGTAACTTTTATGTTGCCTCAGAGCTAAAAGCGTTATCGCCAATTTGTAAACATATTGAAGAATTTCCTCCAGGTCATTACTTGTACAGTAAAGATGGTAAAGTTACGCCTTATTACAAGCGTGACTGGGAAAGCTTTGATGCAGTTAAAAATAACAGTGCAAAATCAGAAGATGTTAAAGAAGCATTAGAAGCCGCTGTAAAACGCCAACTAATGTGTGATGTACCTTACGGTGTACTACTTTCTGGTGGTTTAGACTCATCTGTTATTTCGGCAATTACACAAAACTTTGCTGCAAAACGAATTGAAGACAACGATGAAAGCGACGCTTGGTGGCCAAAACTACATTCTTTCTCTGTTGGTCTTGAAGGTTCACCTGATTTAGCTGCGGCTCAAAAAGTAGCAGATATGATTGGTACTATTCATCACCCGATTTTGTTTACAATTCAAGAAGGGATTGATGCGTTACGTGAGGTGATTTACCACATAGAAACCTACGATGTAACAACTATTCGTGCATCAACACCAATGTATTTAATGGCTCGCCAAATTAAAGCAATGGGCATTAAAATGGTGTTGTCGGGCGAAGGCGCTGATGAGCTATTTGGTGGCTACCTTTATTTCCATAAAGCACCAAACGCACAAGAGTTTCATGAGGAGCTAAATCGCAAAGTATCAAAGCTTCATATGTTTGACTGTTTACGCGCTAATAAATCTATGGCGGCATGGGGCGTAGAAGCACGTGTACCGTTCCTTGATAAAGAATTTGTTGATGTCGCTATGCGTATTAACCCTGAAGCTAAAATGTGTAAAGATGGTAAAATTGAAAAACACATTTTACGTGAAGGTTTTGAAGGCTACTTACCTGATGAAGTTTTATGGCGTCAAAAAGAGCAGTTTTCTGATGGTGTAGGCTACAGCTGGATTGATACATTAAAAGAGTTTGTAAATGAGCAAGTAAGCGATCAAGAGCTTGCAAATGCGAAATTTAAATACCCTATTAATACGCCAGATTCTAAAGAAGCATATTACTATCGCTCAATTTTTGAATCTCACTTCCCAGGTGATGCATCGGCTAAATGTGTACCGCATGGTAAGTCGGTAGCGTGTTCAACTCCTGAAGCACTTGCATGGGACGCATCGTTCCAAAATAATGCAGATCCTTCAGGTCGTGCTGCAGGTATTCATAACGACGCCTATGCAAGCAAAGGCTAAACGCGTTAATTGTACGCTGCATAAATCATTTTTATTTATGCAGCGTTTTATTTTTCATATTTCAGAGCGAACTGTTTTTTCATACAAAAAAAATAACTTAGGCGGCTCTAGCGCATTAATTGTTATTTATAAGACCGGTTTAACCTCAAGAATGATGCAGCGCATTGCCGCAACAACTCATCACCCTGCTACCGTATTTTTAAACAAAGCTGATACAAACAAACCCATGTGTCAAATTCGCTGGTTTAATCAACTTAATGAAATTAAACGCTGCGGACACGGCACGCTCGCTGCAGCAAATTATTTATTAGAATCGCAACCTTATTGCCCTAAAGTGTTTATTTCAAATAGTAACGAACGATTTTTAATTAAGGTTAAACGCACCGCTGCACAACTTGAGCTACTAACAATTAATGCCACTACATTTACTGCTGATAAATTACTACAAAGCATTATTAATACGCCTATTAAAGCTGCGTTTAAAACTGCACCTAAAAATGGTTATACGGTGATTTTAATAGATGAAGAAGTGAATTTAAAAAATCTTGATGTTGATATTAATGCTATTGAGCAATCACAAAAAAACGCGGTAATTATTATGCAAATAAAAAGTGCTAATACGCAGCAGTCTAATGTTTACTTTCGCTATTTTGCGCCGCAATTTGGTGTAAATGAAGATAGTGCGACAGGTTCAGCCGTATCTGTTATTGCCCAAGTCGCTTTTAGACTATCAGGTTTAAAGTCGGGATTGCTTATTCAGCAATCAGCCAGCGGCGCTTTGCTTAACTATGCGTTAAACAAAAGCCGAGTACTGGTTTATTAGAGCATGTTTATTAGAGCGTGTTTATTTAAGTCAATATGAAGCCTTATGCGGGTCTTAATAAGCACAAGGCAAAATAACCTTGATCATCTTGCCAAGTATTTTGTAATGTAAGCCCTGCTTGCCCAGCAAGCTCTGTGAACGACTCTACGGTATACTTATGTGAGTTTTCAGTATGAATACTCTCACCTTTTTTAAAGTCTATTTGCTGAGCGTTAATAGTAACTGATTGGTCGCACATGCTAACTAAGTGCATTTCTATTTTGCTATGTACTTCGTTAAAACGTGATTGATGCCCAAATTGAGTTAAATCAAAATTTGCATTTAACTCATTATTAATTCTCTCAAGTAAATTTTTATTAAATGCTTCGGTTACGCCAGCTTTATCATCGTAAGCATCAAGTAATACTTGGCGCTCTTTTACTAAATCAATCCCTATTAACACATAACCATTTACACCACATAACCGGTGAAAGTTACTCATTATTTCGATGGCTTTAACAGGTGAAAAGTTACCAAGTGTAGAGCCTGGAAAATACACCAAGTTAGTTTGGCTGTCTAAAGCAGTATCTTTAGTTAACTGCTTAACCATTTGACTATGTGTAAAGTCACCTAATAAAGGTGAAATGGCGAGTTCAGGAAACAACGGTGATAAATGTGCTAATGAATAACTTAGCATTTCTTCAGATATTTCAAATGGAACAAACGTTTTTAC
Source organism: Pseudoalteromonas sp. SWXJZ94C (assembly GCF_015864385.1). NCBI lineage: Bacteria > Pseudomonadati > Pseudomonadota > Gammaproteobacteria > Alteromonadales > Pseudoalteromonadaceae > Pseudoalteromonas > Pseudoalteromonas sp. SWXJZ94C. The sequence goes on along the minus strand of NZ_JADYXF010000012.1, from coordinate 74,092 downwards.
GTTTGCCATATGCGCTAATAAATACGCTACTTTTTTACCGGAGCCACAACCTGGTTCAATAATAGAGAGGTTTTCAGGGAGCATTTGTGCAATTGCTTGTGAATATGCCTCTAAAATAGAAAGCTCAGTGCGTGTTACATAATACTCTTGCAGGGTTGTTATTTGTTCAAACAACGCAGCGCCTTTGTCATCATAAAAATATTTACACGGAAGCGTTTTTTGTTGTTGAGTTAATCCGTCTATAACGTCATTTAAAAATTCAGTGTCGGTTATATTAGTTTGTTTTATTGCTGTTACTTGACTCATATTTTATCCTTCGCCAGTCTTATTCCACTACACATCCACGCCTGATGCGGATAATAAAAGTTTCTGTACGTATTACGTAAATGATTTTGAGGGGTAAATACACATCCGCCACGTAATATCATTTGATTAGTCATAAATTTGCCATTGTACTCACCCGCTACACCTTCTATTGGTCTAAAACCAGGGTATGGTAAGTATGCGCTGTTTGTCCATTGCCAGCATGAATCTGCCAATTGCGCTATCTCGCTTAACCCTTTATGGGGAGTTGGCATAAGCTGATTATGTACTGCACTCTCAACGTTGCTATTTTGGGCTGCATATTCCCATTCAAATTCGGTGGGTAATCTTGCATTCGCAAAATTTGCATACGCACTTGCCTCAAAGTAACTAACATGGCAAACCGGTGCATTTAAATTAAGCGGCTGTAATCCATAATGTGTAAATTCAAACCATTCGTCATTTATACAGTGCCAATATAAAGGATGGCTCAAATTATTAGTTTGAATATTTGCCCAACCGTCACTTAACCAATACTGAGGGTTGTTATAAGCACCGCTGTTTATAAATGCTAAATATTCTGCATTAGTCACTAACCGATTAGCAAAACTAAATGGGTGTATTAACACTTGGTGTTTAGGTTGTTCGTTATCGTAAGCAAATTCAGTCTCGCTTTTGAAATTAATATTGGTCCCCATATCTGTACCAATATTAATTATTGCTTGTTCAAAATCGACAAAATTGATTGGCTTTACACAAGGCTTATCAGTTAATTTGAGTGGTTTTTCTGACTCGTATGTTGGGAAAAGCGGATTAACCGAAAAGTTATATTTAATATCCATAAGCATGAGTTCTTGATGTTGTTGCTCATGATTAAGTCCAAGTGTAATTATTTGCTTAAGTGTTTCGCTGGTGTCTGACTGCAATAATTCAATAACGGCGTTATCAGCATACTCTCTATATGCAATTACATCATCTAGATTTGGTCTAGATAAACTGCCTCTATTAGAGCGCGTAAACTGCTCGCCAATACCGTTGTAATAAGAATTAAATAACACTTTAAATTTTGGGTTAAATAAAGTGTATTGAGTGCAATGCGCTGTTAGTAAAAATGTTTCAAAAAACCACGTTGTATGGGCAAGGTGCCACTTACTTGGGCTAGCATCTGGCATTGCTTGCAATTGGCAATCCTCGGCTGATAACTCTTTTACGATAGCCATACTTTGGCTGCGAACAGACTTAAAGTAATAAGCGAGTTCATGCTCATTATAATTTTTTTTAATGTGAAAATTCATAGTAATACTTTAGTCCTTTGTCTATTCTTAGTTAAAATATAGCTTACTGTAGTGTTAAATCATATTCATATTACAATCTGATTAAAGGTTTTTATTAACGTGTAAATCAGGATGCTTAATATACATATTTAAAAAATATTTATAAAAAACTGATCTAATTTCACATTAATACAGTAGCCATTACTTTAAGTAACAAACTAAATTTTAATGCTCGCTGAATTTGATTTTTATTTTTGTAAAGTAAAAAAATCGTAAGTATGGCTATAATATCAGCGTTTTAAGTACAAAATCATTTACATTTAATATTTAACTCATACACTAGTAGCTGTATGATCACGCTTCAAATTAGTTAGTCTTCAAATAAAATTAAGCATCTATTCTTACTTTGTATTTAAAGATTAATGTAATTAGATAGAACCCGGTTGTAAACCGGCTTGTTAGGACAACAAAAGAGGTATTGCATGAGCGAAAATCATGACAAGTATAGTATTGACAATACGGACTACACCGTAGGTCAAGACAATGTGCAAAAATGGGGGTTTGATATACATAATCCTGTTTTTGGAATTAGTGCGGGCCTGATTGTCATTTTTTTAGTCGCCATTCTCGTTACAGATCCACAAACTGCAAAATCTGCACTTGATGGTGTAAAACTCGATATTATTAATAATTTTGATGCCCTATTTATGTGGGCTGCTAACTTCTTCGTTATTTTTTGTTTAGCACTTATAGTTTCTCCTTACGGTAAAATTCGCTTAGGTGGCGATGATGCTAAGCCTTCATATTCTCGCGTATCATGGCTTGCTATGTTATTTGCTGCAGGCATGGGTATAGGCTTAATGTTTTGGGGTGTTGCTGAACCAGTTGCTTACTTTACTGGCTGGTACGAAACACCACTGAACGTAACACCTAATACACCAGAGGCTGCAAAACTAGCAATGGGCGCTACAATGTTCCATTGGGGTCTGCACCCTTGGGCTATTTATGCTGTAGTTGGCTTATCTTTATCATTTTTTACTTACAACAAAGGTTTACCTCTTTCTATTCGCTCAATATTTTATCCAATATTAGGCGATAAAGCATGGGGCTGGCCTGGTCACATCATCGATATTTTAGCTGTACTTGCCACGTTGTTTGGTCTTGCGACTTCTTTAGGTTTAGGAGCACAACAAGCATCTGCGGGTATTAACCATGTATTTGGTCTTGAGGGCGGAATTGGCTCACAAATTTTAGTTATTGTTGGTGTAACAATGCTCGCTATTATCTCGGTTGTTCGTGGTATTGATGGCGGTGTTAAATTACTCAGTAACGTGAATATGCTTATTGCTTTTGCACTACTTATATTTGTTTGTTTAGTTGGTTTTGCTGTTGCTGTGGGAAACATTCCTACTACCTTTATGGGTTATGTAGAAAATATCATCCCGTTAAGTAACCCACATGGTCGTGAAGACGAAACATGGATGCATGGCTGGACTGTGTTTTACTGGGCTTGGTGGATTTCTTGGTCACCGTTTGTAGGTATGTTTATAGCACGAGTATCACGCGGTCGTACTATTCGTGAGTTCTTAATTGCGGTATTACTTATTCCTACATTAGTGACTGTGCTATGGATGTCGATTTATGGCGGTATTGCTATTGATCAGGTTGTACAAGGCGTTGGCGCGCTTGGTACTAATGGTCTAACCGATGTACCTATGGCTATGTTCCAAATGCTTGATGAACTACCTATGTCGAACATTTTATCGGTAATTGCTGTTATCTTAGTATTGGTGTTTTTTATTACTTCATCTGACTCTGGCTCATTGGTAATTGATTCAATTACTGCTGGCGGTAAAATAGATGCACCTATACCACAACGTATATTTTGGGCATCTATTGAAGGTGCTATTGCAGCTGCTTTACTTTGGATTGGTGGCACACAAGCAATTGAAGCACTACAAGCGGGTGCAGTATCAACCGGCTTACCATTTACAATTGTGTTGTTATTTATGTGTGTTAGCTTAATTTTAGGATTAAGAACAGAACCCCGTCTAAATAAATAATACAGACTATAAGTTACAAAAACGCCGCAAATTTTGCGGCGTTTTTTTTATTTAAATTATTACTTATTAATAAAAGTCAGTTATACCAACTTGCTTAAATATGGGGTTATTTAACGACGTTATAGAGTGATTTAATTCGCTAAATTGTTCAAATACTTATACTGATTGGTACTATTCCCACAACTCCGAAATGGGTGTTTCTAATTTGTAATGATGGCTTAACTGCGCTTGTAATAATTCAGCCGTTGCTAACGCATCTGTTAAAGCATTATGATTTTTATAGGCTGGTAATGAATAACGCTCACGACAGTGCGTTAATCTAAGTGAGCCAAGGTTTGTATTAAATAGCTTACCTAATAAACCCTGCCTTGCTTCTAACGCTTTTCGCTCGATATCCATAGTATCAACAAGTGCAAACTCAATACCTTCTTTAAGCCTTAATAATAATGCATTATTTAAAAATTGACGCTCTATTGCAGCGTAATGCACAACAACGACTTTCCCACTTAAAGCCTGAAGTAACGGCTCAATAATTCTATTAAAATCAGGTGCATCGTCAACTTCTGAGTGTGTTATTCCATGTATTACAATAGATTCTTCATGCAAATTTCGACGTGGTTGAACAACCCAGTGTCTGCTGTGTTTACAGTAAATACGTTGAAAATTAAACGGCACTAAACCAACACTGACTATGTCGTCGTTTTTACTATTTAAGCCCGTAGTTTCAAAATCCATTGCAACAAAAGGAACATCCTTAATTGCAGCTAAGGGTTGATTAAATGCTGACGAGTAAAAGTTTTTTAACACTTTATTTTCAGTACTATTTATTAGCTGTTCATAGCGAGTTGACCAATCTATAACCGCACTTTTTTTAAAAACCATAGCCTATTTAACACCTGAGTTAGCAGAATAACTAAATTTTAAATAGCTTTGTGCTTTTTCGAGTATTGCAAATGCCTCTTTCAAATTACGTTGCTCAAAAGGTGAAAGCTGGCGTGGATCTAGATTATTATCAGGCTCTTCGCCTTTTTCTATTTGCCATGCTTGATGACGAATTCTCATCATTGCAATATATTCAAGCGCATCTCGTAAGTCTTGTGCTTTACCTTCAGGTAACAGATTCGCTTCAATAATATCTTCTAATCGTTCGAACGAATTTTGTTTACGTGAACCAACTGCAAGTGCATGCACTCGGATAACGTCAGAGAGCGGTGCAGTCCCTCTTCGCTTTAAGTTCATAGAATGCTTATGTTGACCATTATGCTCCATTACAAAGCCTTTAAAAAAGCCAAGCGGTGGTGTTCTATTTCGTGCATTAGATGCCATATTTGCTAAAAATAAGCGGTTAATTTTACTTTGTTTAGCTATAAATATTTTAAGCTCATCAGCCCATTTTGTTTTACCCCAAACGCCATCTAAATCAAAAAATATTGAGCTATTGAGTAAAGCTTGAGGTTTAGGCTGAGCCATCCAACCTGCAAATTGGTCAAACCATTCTGAACGCGTTTTACGCCATTTTTTAAACGACGCCATTATTTCTCCATCACAGTAGGTGTAACCACACTGCGCTAGACCATCACAAACAAAGTCCGAAATATTTTGAAAATACTCGTTATGTTTTTCATCATCGTAGCTATCATCTAAAATAAGCGCGTTATCTTGATCCGTTACAATTAATTGCTCATCGCGCGCCATTGACCCTAATGCTATAAAACAATAAGGCACAGGTGCTGGACCAAATTTATCCTCGGCTAAACCTAAAAGACGTTGCTTAAATGTACGCCCTATAACGGCCATAGCGGTGCCAATCATATGTGAGTTTGCATCTTCATTAACCATACGAACAAATACATTGGGTAATTGGCGAGCATAATGCGCTAAGTCTTCTATTGATTGCTGGGCAAGAATACCCCGTACAAGTAAAAGGCTACTTTGTGACTCATAGCGTAAAATATCAGAAAGCGATATAACGCCAATAGGACGTCGCTTTTGTACAACTGGCAAATGATGCAAATTATCTCTTAACATAGCAAGTACAGCTTCAAATACGTAAGAGTTAGCATCTAAAAGCACTAAGTTTGTAGACATAATGTCTTGTGCTTGAGTATCAAAAGCGAGCCCTTGGGCAACTACCTTTGACCGTAAATCTCGATCGGTAATTATACCAACAACTTGTCCATCATCTTCCTCTGGATCGTCGTTAATGGGTTTATTTATATCAGTAACTAATACAGATGAAACAGCTTCTTCTGTCATTAGTTTAGCTATATCTTGAATCGTTGAAGTTGTATTTACGGTCACTACATCACGGTGGATAAGCGATTTTACTTTTGCAGTTGTTAAGTCATTACTGTCGGCTTGTTCTACAATTGCTTGATGTAGGCGCACATTACCATCGGTTTCGAAGTAGTCAGCAAACGCATCAAACTCATCGCAATAACGATTAAATAATTCCACATTAATACAATACACTAATGAATCTTCAAGAGCCGTTGCAGGGAAACGAACTTTGCGGTTCATTAACAATCCCATTTGTCCAAAAATACCACCAACAGATAAGCGATTATAAAGCTCTCCATTTCGACGATACATTTCGACCGAACCACTCCTAACCACATACAAATCAGCAATATCTTTACCAAAGTGCAAAATTTCGGTTTGCGCTCTAAAATAGGTAACTTCGACTTGCTGTGCCAATTCGTTAAGTGCTTTATTTGGCAAATCATCAAAAGGTGGGTGTTGTGCTAAAAATTGCGCTATTTCAACTTGTTCGGCTTGCATAAATGCCTTCCTGCGTAGTGCTTTAAAATCACTGGTTATTGTTTGCAGATTAACATTATCAATTAGAGGTTAAAACAATTAACGTACTATTTTAAATACAAAAAAAAGAGCCTATAAAGGCTCTTCTATAATCACACTTGATGTGATGTATTATTTTCCGCGCTGAGCTTCTTTATGTGCTTTTTTAGCATCTTTACGTTGTTGTAAAACTGCCTGTGCTTCGCTACCAATGTGGCCTTCACCACGCGCTTGCGCGAGCTCTATCTGTTTTTGGCGCTCTGCAAAGCGTTCGCGCTGTTCATCAGTTACTTCTTCAATGCAATGATGACAAGATACACCTTCCATGTATTCAGGCTTTAATTTTTCTTCTTCTGTAATTGGCATGCGACAGGCGTGACATTGATCATAAGAGCCTTTTTGTAAGTCGTGATCAACCGCTACACGATTATCAAATACAAAACACTCGCCTTCCCACATTGTTTCCTCTTTTGGCACTTCTTCTAGGTATTTTAAAATACCACCTTCAAGATGATAAACCTCATCAAAGCCCTGCTCTTTCATATACGCAGTTGATTTTTCACAGCGAATACCGCCAGTACAAAACATAGCCACTTTTTTATGTTTTTCAGGGTCTAAGTTTTCTTTTGCCCACTGAGGAAACTCACGAAATGTTTTAGTGTTTGGATCGACTGCGTTTTGAAAAGTACCAATTTCTATCTCGTAATCATTACGAGTATCAATAAGTATAACGTCAGGGTCTGATATTAACGCATTCCACTCATTAGGCTTAACATAACTACCGACTACTTTAAGTGGATCTATCCCTTCAACACCCATTGTTACTATTTCATTTTTAAGCTTTACTTTTGTACGATAGAACGGACATTCATCATCATAAGACTCTTTGCTTACAATGTTATTAAGATTTGGTTGTTTCCCTAACCATGTTAGGAGGTTATCTATGCCTTCACGCTTTGCCGAAACAGTACCGTTAATACCTTCAGCAGCAATAAGTAAAGTGCCACGAACTTCGTTCGCTTCCATTACTTCTAGTAATGGTTTTCTGAGTGCTTCATACTCAGGTAAAGCTACAAACTTATACATTGCGCACACAACAAAGTGATCCTTTGTTACATCATTTTTATTAACAGCTGTCATCTTATTTCCTATTTTGCTTTTAGTTGCCACAATTGGCATTTACCGAATCGTAAATCCGGCGCATATGGGGCGCGTATTTTACGCTTTTTAAGATTAAATGCAAAAAATAGCCCTATAATTTGCATTTTACTGTTAGCGACCTACCTGTGTAAGCTATAATGCGCTGATAAATTTATAGACTTAATTTGCTCATTTTGGAGAAACACACATTGCAGTTTACTGATCTTGGGATTGATACACGCCTTGAAACACAACTAGCACATCAAGGGATCACCCAGCCCACCGACATTCAAGCTCATGCAGTGCCTACAGCACTTGCAGGGTATGATATTTTCGCTCAGTCTAAAACTGGGTCGGGCAAAACCTTGGCGTTTTTATTACCCGCTGTTCAACGGGTTATGAAACAAAAAGCACTCAGTAAACGCGATCCCCGTGTACTTATTGTTGCTCCTACTCGTGAGCTTGCTACGCAAGTATTTACACAACTTCGTTTATTAATTGCAGGCACAAATATTAAGGCTGTAAAAATATTAGGCGGGGAAAACTTTAACGATCAAATAAAAGCATTAAGAAATGACCCACAGTTTGTAGTTGCTACACCGGGTCGTTTAGCTGATCATATTACAAAGCGCTCACTACAACTAAGTGGCTTAGAGTTACTTATTTTTGATGAAGCCGACCGTATTTTAGATTTAGGTTTCACCGAACAACTAAAAATGATTAACGAGCAAGCTAATCACCGTTTGCGCCAAACGTTATTGTTTTCAGCCACACTTGACCATGCTCAAGTTGACGCTCTGTCACGTAATTTATTAAAAAAACCAAAACAAATTACATTAAGTGCCGCAAACGAGCAACATAGCGATATTAAACAAACTTTATATTTAGCCGACCACCTTGATCATAAAGAAGCATTACTTGAACACTTTTTGAATCAAGATAACGTAGGTCAATGTATTATATTTACTGCAACACGAGCAGATACGAGTCGCTTAAGTGAAGCCCTTAACGCTAAAGGATTTAAGTCTGTAGCGCTTGCGGGTGACCTTACGCAAAATAAACGTCTCGATATTATGGACTCGTTTAGTCGCGAAAACTTTAAAATATTAATAACAACAGATGTAGCATCACGTGGCTTAGATTTATTAAGCGTAACGCACGTTATTAACTTTGATTTACCAAAACACGCCGAAGAATATGTTCACCGAATAGGTAGAACCGGTCGTGCTGGTTTTAAAGGTAATGCACTCTCACTTGTTGGTCCTAAAGATTGGGCTAGTTATTTAGCGATAAAAGCATTCTTAAATGACGAATTAAATTTTGCGAGTATTGATGGTTTAAAAGCTAAATTTAAAGGGATTAAAGAGAAAAAACCTGAATCTACCTTTAAAAAAGAAAAAATAGTTGCTGTTAAAAAGCCATTATTTAAACGTAAAGCAAAGCCTAAAAAGCCATCTGCCCCAATTAAAGCACCTATGAACATAGATGGTGACACACCTATGCGCCGTAAAAAAAAGCCTGAGCAGGAATGATTATGAGTTACCTTGGAACAACACAAACCTTATTTGTAAAAGAAGTGAGCAATGAAGGTGCTTACCTTGATGGTCATGATTTAGGCGAGGTTTTTTTACCAAAACAAGAAATAAAACATGAGCTTGAAGCTGGCGATAGCATTAGTGTATTTATATATTTGGATAATGCTAATTTAGCTACAGCTACGATTAAAAAACCACATGCACAAGTTGGTGAATACGCCCTACTTCGTGTTAAAGAAATAAATAGTATTGGTGCATTTTTAGATTGGGGTTTAGAGAAAGACGTTCTTGCTCCTTTTAACGAACAAAAGCCACGCATGCAAGAAGGTCACTCTTATTTAGTACGCTTGTACCTTGATAATGCAAGCCAACGTATTTGTGCTTCGAACAACTTTAACCGCTTTTTGTCAAAAGATGAGCCAGAATATACTCACTTACAAGAAGTAGACATAATTGTAGCGGGTAAAACTGATATTGGTTATAAAGTGTTAATTGAAGAATCGCACTTTGGCGTTGTATTTTACAATATGGTATTTAAAAGCTTATTTGTCGGGCAAAAGCTCAAAGGTTTCATTCAAAAAGTTCGTGATGACGGTAAGATTGACGTAGTACTTGAAAAACCCGGCATGGGTAAAGTAAGTGACCTTGGTGAAACTATTATGCAAAAGCTTAAAAATGAAGGTGGTGTAATACCACTAGGTGATAAGTCTGATCCTGAAGCAATAAAAAAGATGTTTTCAACCAGTAAAGCTAATTATAAAAAAGCAATTGGTGGGTTATTTAAACAAGAATTAATAGATATTGAAGCGAAATCCATTCGCTTAAAATCTTAATTTGAGTGATCGATTTTACTTATTATAAAAGTTTGTTACTAACCTAGAATATATTTATAAGGTAATGTACATTGCGTATATTGCCTTGAATAATCAAGAACTTCTATTTCTGACTCTAAGTTTAGCGGTGCTAAACGAAAAATTTTCCTTTCACATTCTATCTTTGTTGCATCAAGCTTAGATAAACATTCATCCACGCTTATATGTTGAAAGCTTAAGGTTTCTTCGTTTTTGTAACATAAGTGATGTGCATAGTTTTGCATTGTGTGTTTAAAATCGAACATATCGACTGGATAAGCCGATATCATATCCGTTACGACTGTAACACCATCATATGCCTTATTAGAAAAAACATACTTGTTTACTGAGAAACCCGCAATAATAAGAACTACAGAGCTAAAAAATAACTTCAAAACAAACCCCTACTGCATTTTATTTTATTAATGTAACATAATAACTACATTAAGTAAGGGTTTTAGCACTATATTGCTGCTTTTTGTTAAACTAACCTATAGATTTATTAACATCATTCAACACTTTAACTGGATTATCCGATTGTGTAATCGGACGTCCAATAACTAAATAATCACTGCCCGCGTCTATAGCTTGTTTGGGTGTCATAATTCGTTTTTGATCGCCCGCATCACTGCCTTCTGGTCGAATACCTGGTGTTATAAGCTTAAAACTTTTCCCTAATTGTGCTTTAAGTATTTCAGCCTCCTGTGCTGAACATACAACTCCGTCGAGCCCAGCTTCTTTTGCTAGTTTAGCTAAATAGAGAACTTGTTCTTGAGGTGTTTTTTCGACACCTAAACGTTTTAATTCTTTTTCATCCATACTTGTTAAAACAGTCACTGCAATAAGTAATGGTGCTTCGTCGCCGAATTCTTCTAGGGCTAACTTAGCTTTATTCATCATCTCAAAACCGCCACTAGCATGTACATTTACCATCCATACACCCATTTTAGCTGCTGCAGTAACAGCTTTAGCTACCGTGTTTGGAATATCATGAAATTTTAAATCTAAGAAGACATCAAAGCCTAAATCAATTAATTCTTTAACAAAAGCTGGACCAAAATAGGTAAACATTTCTTTGCCTACTTTAAGTCGGCATGTGTCTGGAGATAGTTGCTTAACAAAGCGTAAAGCTGTTTGTTGATCGTCGTAATCTAAAGCAATAAGAATTTTTTTTGAGTGTTCGAAAGACATAACTATCCTAATGAATGGCAGTAAAGTTATTAATATGGGGTTATTAAAATCCGTCTAAGCCTCTGCTTGGAACAATGGTTTCCCAATGTTTACAAGATGGGCAATTCCAATAAATGGTGTAACTAGTAAAACCACAATGCTGACATTGAAAGTCAGGCTTGGTGGCAATATACGATGTAACTAAATGATCTATTTGATCGAGAACTTCTTTATTATTTTTATTTTGGTCGCCCATTAACTGCAATAAAAAACTGAACCCTCTAATAGTAGGTTGACGTTTTAAACTGTCTGTTAAAAATTCAAAGGCTTGTTTTGTATGACCTTGTTCAAGCAATGCTTGGCAATGTTTTATTTTTATTAATACACCACCTTTTTCTAACAAGTCACTTAATAAATCATGAAATTGATGCGTCAAATTTAATTGTTTATAACTATGCGAAAGTTCATCAATAAATAACGGAGCAAATAAAGTAAATTGGCAAACTAATTCTCGCCAATAATAAATTGCTTTAACGTAATCTTCTTTTGTATAAGCAACTAAGCCCAACTCATAAAGCGGACGAATAGCTTTATAGTTTAAGCTAATCGCTTTTCTCATGAGGGGCGGATCATTATCGCTAATAGCTGACTCACAGTAAAAATTGGCAATTGCTTTAAACTGTTGTTCTTTAGAGAATAATTCGCTATGGGCTTCAAACATATTGATGCCTTTTTCCCAGTCACGAGTTTGCGAATACAATGTAATAATAGGATCAAGTGCTTCAACATGCCCTGCTTTTACCAACCAGACTAAATGCTCTTCTGCGCTATCAAGTAAGCCCGCCATAATATAATCTTCGGCAAGTTCTAAACGGCTTGTTGCGGCTTGTTGCTCATTTAAGCTTGGATGTTTTAAAAGGAGTTCATGGATTTTTATTGCGCGATCTAGTTCACCTCGACGGCGGAACATAGTGGCAAGTGTAGAATAGTGCTCAACAGAATCAGCTGAAACTTCAAGTAAATTAATTAAATGCTCTAAACCTTGATCTTCTTCTCTATCAAGTAAAAACTTTAAGCCTTTACTATACTCAGAAGTGATCTGACGGTTAAGCTGATGAGCTTGGTTTTTAGCACTGTTTTTACCCATAATCCAGCCATAACCAGCTGCTATAGGTAATAATAAAAACAAAAGCTCAATCATAGTTAGGTGTCTTTATTAGCAGCAAGCTTTTTTTTGTCTTTTTCTGGCGCTAATTGCTTTTTTAAGCGGTAATTTTGCCATTTTAGTTGCGAGAACAATTTAAAGCTAATAAAACATCCAATTACAACACCTAACAAAAAGCAAATACTTATTATTACAGCTAAAGGTAAAGTATTACTGGCAATAATATAATTTATTTGTACTAATTGCGGATTTTGAGAACCCAATACAAATGCGCTAATAAGGCATAGCGCAACCAGAATAATTTTTAATACCTTAAACAAGTAACTACTCCAATAAGTTAGTTAACTAGGCAATACTTTCGTTTACGCGGTCACGTAATTCTTTGCCTGGTTTAAAATGAGGTACATGCTTTCCGTCAAGCTCAACTGTATCGCCAGTCTTAGGATTACGACCTGTGCGAGGAGCGCGGAAATGCAAAGAGAAACTACCAAAACCTCTGATCTCAATACGATCTGAAGTAGATAATGAGCCGGCCATTTGTTCAAGAATTTCTTTTACTGCATCCTCAACATCTTTCACTGGAACGTGTGAGTGTTGTTCCGCAAGTGTTTCTATCAGTTCTGACTTAGTCATAGCGTTTCCTTAAAAAGAGATATAGGAAGGGCAAAAAATGCCCTTCCAACTAAAAACTAATTATATATTAGTCTTTTTGTGCATTTGCGAAAGCAGCTGCCATTGCGTTTTCAAACACTGGCTCTTCTTTCTTAAGCTTCTCTATTACTTCTTTCTCTTCTGCTTCGAAAAGAGCTTTAACAGATAGGCTTAAAGTGCGGTTTTTGCGATCAACGCCAACATATTTAACTTCGATTTCGTCGCCAACAGAAACAACAGTAGTTGCATCTTCAACGCGCTCTTGAGCGATATCAGCTACACGGATGTAACCTTCAACGCCTTCGATAAGTTCAACAGTTGCGCCTTTAGCATCAACTTCAGTCACTTTACCCTTAACAATAGCACCTTTTTTGTTTGCATCAAGGTAGTTATTGAATGGGTCAGCTTCGATTTGCTTAACACCTAGAGAGATACGTTCGCGCTCTGGGTCAACTTGCAATACGATAGCAGTGATTTCGTCGCCTTTCTTGAATTCACGTACAGCTTCTTCGCCAGGTGTATTCCAAGAAATGTCTGAAAGGTGTACAAGACCATCAATTCCACCGTCAAGACCGATAAAGATACCGAAGTCAGTGATTGATTTGATCTTACCAGTAACTTGATCGCCTTTGTTCTGTAGACGAGCAAATTCCTGCCAAGGATTAGCAATACATTGCTTAAGACCAAGAGAAATACGACGACGTTCTTCGTCAATCTCAAGAACCATAACTTCAACAGTGTCGCCTAAGCTAACAACTTTTGAAGGATGGATGTTCTTGTTAGTCCAATCCATTTCAGAAACGTGTACTAAACCTTCAACGCCTTCTTCGATTTCCACGAAACAGCCGTAATCTGTAAGATTAGTAACACGACCAGAAAGTTTAGAACCTTCTGGGTAACGACCAGCGATAGCTGCCCATGGATCTTCACCAAGCTGTTTAAGGCCTAGAGATACACGAGTTTTATCTTTGTCGAATTTAAGAACTTTAACTGCGATTTCGTCACCAACATTAACGATCTCTGAAGGGTGCTTAACACGCTTCCAAGCCATATCTGTAATGTGTAGTAGACCATCAACACCACCAAGGTCAACGAATGCACCGTAGTCAGTAAGGTTCTTAACGATACCTTTAACTTCTTGACCTTCAACAAGGTTAGCAAGAAGCTCTTCACGTTCTTGTGAGTTTTCAGATTCGATAACTGCACGACGTGAAACAACAACGTTGTTACGTTTTTGATCAAGCTTGATTACTTTAAATTCAAGCTCTTTGCCTTCAAGGTGAGTTGTGTCACGTACTGGACGAACATCAACAAGTGAACCAGGTAGGAAAGCACGGATTGAATCAACTTCAACTGTGAAACCGCCTTTAACTTTACCGTTGATAACACCAGTAACAGTTTCTTGCTCTTCACATGCTTTCTCAAGACGGATCCACGCTTCGTGACGCTTCGCTTTCTCACGAGAAAGGATAGTTTCACCGAAACCGTCTTCAATTGCATCTAGTGCAACATCTACTTCGTCGCCAACAGCAACTTCAAGTTCACCAGCAGCATTTTTGAACTGCTCAGCAGGGATAGCACTTTCTGATTTAAGACCAGCATCTACAAGTACAATGTTATTCTCGATTGAGATTACTGTACCTTTAACGATAGAGCCTTGCTCTGCTTCAAAACCCTTTAAGCTTTCTTCAAATAACTGCGCAAAATTTTCTGACATACGAATATACGTCTCATCTATTAATACCAATAAGCAACCATGCTGCATGGGGTTGTTAAAATAGCACTGGCATCCTGCTGGCGCATAAAATGTGTTTTAGCTTCGTTTAGGAAGCTTACCTTCAGAGATAGCAATATCTAGTAAAGTTATAACTTTATCAAATACTTGCTCTGCATTAAGCTCGCTAGTATCAAGCTCAATAGCATCCTCTGCAGGCACAAGCGGCGCAACGACACGATTCATATCGCGCTCATCACGAGCTTGAATGTCCTGTAATAGACCACTTAGTGTAACATCAAGACCGCGAGCATTCAACTCAACAAATCGCCTACGAGCACGTTCTTCTGCACTTGCGGTTAAATATATTTTTAATGGCGCGTCCTGAAAAACCACAGTGCCCATATCTCTACCATCAGCAACCAACCCGTTTTCTGTACGAAACGCACGCTGACGACGTAATAGCGCTTCTCGAACGCGAGGCAATGCTGCTACTTTTGACGCTGCAGCACCTACTTCTTCATTACGAATAGTAGTACTTACATCCTCGCCTTCTAAAATAACTTTTCCTGCATTAGTTTGGCTATCCACCAAAAACTGCACATCTAAATTTGCAGCAAGTGGCACAAGTGCCTCTTCATTGTCTAATGCTATTTGATGATGGAGTGCTGCAAGGGATAAAACGCGGTAAATTGCACCACTATCCAATACATCCCATCCTAATTTCTCGGCTAACAAGCGACAAACAGTTCCTTTACCTGAACCACTTGGGCCATCAACGGTGATCACTGGCATTAATAACGCCTGCATTTAAACCTCCTGCGATGCACACCTAAATAAACCGCGATATTATACGTCAGTTATTAAAATAGATCTGCTATTAGCATGTAACTTTTATAAATACTTATAAATAGTCTATTCACTAACCGATGCTAAAACATTGAAAAACGTAGGAAATGTTTTATAAGTACATTTCGGATCATTAATCGTTATTGGCTTACCGCCTACGGCAACCATGGCAAAACACATGGCTATACGGTGATCATCGTAGGTATCAATTGCAACATCATTGAAGTGTTTAGGAGGTGTGATTTCAATAAAATCATGTCCTTCTACTACCTCAGCACCTACTTTTCTAAGCTCAGTAGCCATTGCGTACAACCGATCTGTTTCTTTTACGCGCCAATTATAAATATTTCTAATCGCGGTTGGACCTTTAGCAAATAGAGCAACCGTTGCAAGTGTCATGGCTGCATCTGGAATTGCATTAGCATCGATATCAACACCATTTAATTCTCCTTTACGGACAACTAGACGCTCATCATACCAATCTATTTTTGCACCAACCTGCTCCATTACTTTAGCAAAACCTATATCACCCTGAACTGATTTTGCCCCTACACCTTTAATCTCAATTTCACCACCCGCAATCGCAGCGGCTGCAACAAAGTAAGAAGCAGAAGACGCATCGCCCTCAACCATAATACGATCTAGTGATTGATACTGTTGACCACCTTTAACATTAAAAGTTGCATAATTACTGTGCTCAACGTTAACGCCAAAACGTGCCATTACATCAAGGGTTATATCAATATAAGGTTTAGAAACCAAAGTGCCTTTAATGGTTATATTTGTATCGCCACTAAACAAAGGTGCAGCCATTAGTAATGCGGTTAAAAATTGGCTTGAAATACTGCCATCTATTTCAACTGAGCCGCCCTTAATTTGTCCACCCACGATTTTAAGTGGTGGGTAGTCTTTATGTTTAGTATAGGTAACATCACCACCAAGCGATTGAAGAGCATCAACTAAATGCCCTATTGGACGTTCTTCCATACGAGGTTCGCCAATTAACTCATACTCACCAGCAACAGCGGCAAGTACAGCGGTTAAAGGTCGGTAAGCGGTTCCTGCGTTTCCTAAAAACAATGGCTCACTAGGTGTTTTAAATACACCGCCAACACCCTCAACAGTCGCTACAGTGCGTTCGTCATTTAGCGTAACATTAACACCCAATAACTTTAATGCGCCCAGCATATGGCGAATATCGTCGCTATCAAGTAAGTTTTCTACAACAGTGGTGCCATTAGCAAGTGCTGCTAATAACAAAATTCGGTTCGATAAGCTTTTCGAACCAGGTAATGTCACACTGCCATTTACACGAGAAATTGGTTCTAGACGTAATTGTTCCATTAGCTGTTTTCCTTTGCAAAGGCAGCCATAAAATCAACTAATGCTTGAACGCCTTCAAGTGGCATTGCGTTGTAAATACTAGCGCGCATGCCTCCTACAATTCTGTGTCCTTCAAGTGCAAGTAAACCTGCTTCATTTGATTGAGCAACAAATTTGCTATTCAAGCTTTCATCGTTCAACCAAAATGGAACATTCATACGTGAGCGGCAATGCTTAGCTACTATATTTGAGTAAAAATCAGAGTTATCAATAAAATCATAAAGTAATTCAGCCTTGGCAATATTTTGTACTTCCATGGCTTTTACACCACCATTGCTTTCAAGCCATGAAAATACTTCAGCTGCTAAATACCATGCAAAAGTAGGTGGCGTATTAAACATACTGCCCTGCTTTGCTTCAAGTGCGTAATCTAAAATGCCAGGCTTAGGCAAGCCTTCGCGTTCAAGTAATGTTTTGCGCACAATAACAATTGAAATACCCGACGGACCAATATTTTTTTGTGCTCCAGCATAGATTAAATCAAATTTATTAACGTCTATTTCGCGAGATAAAATAGTTGAAGACATATCAGCAATAATTGGCGCTGTTGGATGACTCGGTACATCAAAAATCTCTAAGCCATCAACGGTTTCATTGGGGCAATAGTGGATGTACGCTGCATCTTCTGGTAATTCCCAGTCAGCAACTGCTTTAATTGAAAACTCGCCATCGGCATCATTACGCACATCTGTAAAAGATGTTTGAGTAAATTTACTCGCTTCATCTCTTGCGCTTTTAGACCAAACACCATTCTCGCAATAAAAGGCTGTTTTACCTTCTTGGTGTAAATTTAAAGGTACTGCACTAAATTGACCACGACCGCCACCATGCATAAATAACACTTCAAATTCATCACTAATGTTCATTAAGCGGCGTAAACTGGCTTCACATTTGGCTGTTAGTGCTAAAAAGTCTTTGCTGCGATGGCTTATTTCCATCACAGAAACACCTAAATCTTGCCAATCTAAAAATTCTTTTTGTGCTTTTTGCATAACGGCTTGCGGAAGCATAGCGGGTCCCGCACAAAAATTATATTTACTCATTACCTTTGCCTCATTCCAGTAATTCAAAATTAATACGAATTGCATTAAATCAGCGTTCAATCATAGTGACCAATAAACAGCGCTTTAAAAATAAAATTTTATATGTAGTGTTTCTACTTGAAAATTTTTAACGCAGTTAATAGGTTATTTAGCCTAATTAAATGATCATCATTTTAATTCAATTTGTATAAATGCCTGATTGCTCTACAAGCAGGCTACATTAGTTTTATTCAATACCATTAAAAAAAGCGGCCTTAGCCGCTTTTTTAATCTCAATTATTCTGAAGGTGGATTATCATCCGCTACTTCTTCAATAACCGTATCAACTGTCTCAACGTCTTCGATATCGATTAAGTCACTTTCAGTAACTTCAATCTCTTCTATACGTTGTAAACCAACTACTTGCTCTTCGTCAATAGTTCTGATCAAAATAACACCTTGCGTGTTACGTCCAACCGTAGAAACTTCATTAACGCGAGTTCGTACTAAGGTACCACGATTAGAAATAATCATTATTTCATCGTTGTCATCAACTTGCACAGCACCAACAACAGCACCGTTACGCTCACTCACCTTAATAGATACAACACCTTGTGTTGCACGGCTCTTAGATGGGTAATCTTCAAGTAGCGTACGCTTACCGTAACCATTTTCGGTTACCGTTAAAATAGCACCATCGGTTTTTGGAACAATTAACGATACAACACGTTGCTGATCTGGCATTTTAATACCACGAACACCGGTTGCTGTACGACCCATTGGACGAACACCTTTAAACTTAATTTCAGGGTTACCGTTCTCGTCTACAACCGCATTACCGTCTTCATCAACAACAGCTGTTTCTTCTGCTTCTTTAAAGCGTACAACTTTACCTGCGTCAGTAAACAACATAATTTCGTTGCTACCATCGGTAATATCAACACCAATCAGGCTATCGCCATCATTTAAGTTAACAGCAATAATACCGCTGGCACGTTGTCGGCTATAGGCCGTTAATGGTGTTTTCTTAACTGTACCAAATGCAGTTGCCATAAAGATGTATTTATCTTCTGCGTACTCACGTACTGGCAATATAGCGGTAATACGTTCATCTGCTTCAAGTGGTAACAAGTTAACAATTGGCTTGCCGCGCGCGGCACGACTCGCAAGAGGTAACTGGTACACTTTAAGCCAATATAAACGACCGGCTGTTGAGAAACACAATATAGTATCGTGGGTATTAGCAACTAATAAACGTTCAATGAAATCTTCATCTTTCATTTTCGTTGCTGATTTACCTTTACCACCACGGCGTTGTGCTTCGTAATCAGATAATGCCTGATACTTAACGTAACCTTCGTGAGAAAGTGTTACAACAACGTCTTCTTCAGTTATTAAATCTTCAAGGCTGATATCGTGAGCCGCTGCATTTATTTCAGTACGACGTTCATCACCATATTGCGCTTTAATTTCAACAAGCTCATCGCGAATAACTTCCATTAAGCGCTCTGGCGTTGCCAAAATATATAAAAGCTCAGCAATTAAATCTAATAACGTTTGGTATTCACTTATAATTTTTTCGTGTTCAAGACCTGTTAGCTTATGTAAGCGTAAATCTAGAATAGCTTGGGCTTGTTGCTCAGAAATAAAGTACTGACCATCACGAATACCTAAATCGGCAGCAAGCCAATCTGGGCGGGCAACATTATCTTCGCCTGTTTTTTCAAGCATAGATTTAACATTGCCTAATTCCCACGAACGTTCTGTTAGAGCAATTTTAGCTTCTGCAGGTGTAGGTGAGTTACGAATAAGTTCGATAATAGGGTCAATGTTTGCAAGTGCAATCGCTAAACCTTCTAGCATATGTGCACGATCGCGCGCTTTGCGTAAATCAAAAACAGTACGACGAGTTACTACTTCACGACGGTGAATAATAAACTCTTCAAGCATTTCTTTTAGATTAAAACACTTAGGCTGGTTATTAATTAAAGCAACCATATTCATACCAAACACAGTTTGTAACTGAGTTTGTGCATATAAGTTGTTTAATATAACTTCGCCTACGTCACCACGTTTGATCTCGATAACGATACGCATACCGTCTTTATCTGATTCGTCACGAAGTGCACTAATACCTTCAATTTTTTTATCTTTAACTAGCTCCGCAATTTTTTCAATCAAACGTGCTTTGTTAACCTGATAAGGTATTTCGTGAACGATGATAGTTTCACGATGTGTTTTTTCATCTACTTCAATTTCAGCGCGGGCACGCATGTACACTTTACCACGACCCGTTAAATAGGCTTGCTCTATGCCTTTTTTACCGTTGATAATAGCGGCTGTTGGGAAATCAGGACCCGGGATATAATCCATTAACTCTAAAATAGTTAATTCAGGATTTAAAATAAGTGCTAAACACCCATTCACAACTTCAGTTAAGTTATGAGGAGGAATATTTGTAGCCATACCTACCGCAATACCCGATGAACCGTTCACTAATAAGTTAGGAACTTTCGTTGGTAAAACGTCAGGAATTTGTTCAGTGCCATCGTAGTTAGGAACGAAATCAACCGTTTCTTTTTCAAGATCGGCTAATAATTCATGCGACATTTTTGCCATACGTACTTCTGTATAACGCATTGCTGCTGCTGAATCACCATCAACCGAACCGAAGTTACCTTGACCATCTACTAACATATAACGAAGTGAGAATGGCTGTGCCATACGTACTATAGTGTCGTAAACTGCACTATCGCCGTGTGGATGGTACTTACCGATTACGTCACCGACAACACGTGCCGATTTTTTGTAAGGCTTGTTCCAATCATTACTAAGCTCATTCATTGCAAACAAAACGCGACGGTGAACCGGCTTTAAGCCGTCACGCACGTCTGGTAATGCACGCCCTACAATTACACTCATTGCGTAATCTAAGTAGGAGTTTTTCAACTCGTCTTCAATATTGACCGGCTGAATGCCATGGGCGAGATCAGTCATTGATATCACATTCCTTCAGTATCTGCTCTCAACAACCCGGTATTAGGTATCAAGAGTATTTGTTATTATTGCTAACAACTATGCTATCACAATTAATTTTAATTTACAGGCGCAAAACTTTGCGATTTATCAATTTTGCCCTATATAATGGCCCCAGATTGACGAGGAAGTATTTTATGACCGAACATCAAAATGTAGATCACGCAGAAATAGCAAAATTTGAAGCCATCGCAGAGCGTTGGTGGGATTTAGATGGAGAATTTAAACCTCTTCACGAAATTAACCCGTTACGTTTAGACTTTATTGCAAATAAAACCCAAGGCTTATTTGATAAAGAAACACTCGATGTAGGCTGTGGCGGCGGTATTTTAAGCCAAAGCATGGCGCGTATGGGCGCAAAGGTAACTGGCATCGATATGGGTCAAGAGCCTTTAAACGTTGCTAAGTTACATAGTTTAGAAACAGGCGTAAGTGTAGATTACATAAAAGTACCTGCAGAAGAATTTGCAGCACAGTATCCAGAACGTTATGACGTAATAACATGTATGGAAATGCTAGAGCACGTACCCGATCCTGCTTCTATAATTCATTCAGTAGCAGCACTTGCAAAACCAGGTGCCGATGTATTTTTTTCAACCTTAAATAAAACACCTAAAGCGTACTTGTTTGCCATTGTTGGTGCTGAAAAACTTTTAAAAATGGTACCTGAAGGCACACATGACCATAAAAAGTTTATAAAACCTGCACAACTTATTGCATGGGCAGAGCAAGCTGGTTTAAAAGTACGTGCAAGCACTGGGCTCTCTTATAACCCATTATCAAAGCAATATACGCTTAATAATGACGTTAGCGTAAATTACATACTTCATTTTGAGAAGTTAGCTTAATGACTAGCTTTCAATCACCCCTTGTTGAGTACGATGCATTTTTATTTGATTTAGACGGCACCCTACTAGACACCGCTGATGATTTAGGCGCCGCTTTAAATAAAGTTCTGCGTGCGCAAAACATAGATGAAGTAACAAGTGATGTATACCGTCCTGCAGCATCTAATGGTGCTGCTGCGCTTTTAGAGGCTGGTTTTAAGGATAAGTGGGTTGAACAACCTCAGACACAGCTAATAAAGCAATTAATTGACGAATACGCTAAAAACATAGCAACACATACAACGTGTTTTACAGGTGTTGAGCCTTTACTTATTGCGCTTGATCAAAAAAAGATCAAATGGGGGATCATGACTAACAAGCCTGGTTTTCTAACTGATCCTCTTGTGGCTGCTATTCCAGCATTAAAAAATGCGCAAGTTATTATAAGTGGTGACACGCTAAAAGAGGCTAAACCTTCCCCTCTTCCTTTACTACATTGTGCAAAGCTAATGGGTATAAAACCAAATCGGTGTTTGTACATTGGTGATGCGCAGCGTGACATTCAAGCAGGTAAAGCAGCGGGTATGCATACCGCTTCTGCTCTTTGGGGGTACGTGCCAAGCCTTAACGAAGTTTTAAGTTGGGAAGCCGATTTTAATTGGCAAAGTCCTATTGACGGTTTTAACCATATATAGTGCCATGTTAATTAATAAACACTATATATTGTGATCTAGTCAGTTTTTAGCCAAAGTTTGTCGATAAAAAACTCAGTTACAATTTATTTTTTTAAAGCGCAAATTTAGCATATGATTAGTTGATTTTTGCAAATTTCAACTTAACCGAATGATCAAAGGTTAATGCTCACTAACACAAATGTGTTATCCCAAAGTTATCCACAAATAGGGGCAATTATGTCCCTTGCAAAACGACTCAGACCACACTATCTTGTGATCTCTAAATTGAACAACACCAGATATTGTGGCCAAATGTTATTCAATAAATTCACTCATTAGGTGAGAATTATAATAAACGAGTATATATCTTGCTATTGCGAGGTATAAATCATTGGCCAAAATACTAAACTCCCTAGGAACACAGGCAAAGCTATGAACCAACAGTTATCTGTAAGCAAACGTGACGGTCGTAAAGAGCCACTTGATCTTGATAAGATCCATCGCGTTATTGAATGGGCCGCCGAAGGTTTAAACAACGTTTCGGTTTCGCAAGTTGAATTAAAGTCACACATTCAATTTTACGATGGTATTCGTACTAAAGACATTCACGAAACCATTATTAAAGCCGCTGCAGATCAGATTTCAAAAGAATCACCAGATTACCAGTACTTATCAGCCCGTTTAGCTGTATTTCACTTACGTAAAAAAGCGTATGGGCAATTTGAGCCACCACGTTTATTTGACCACGTAACAAAGATGGTTGGCGATAAGCGCTACGACGCTCACTTACTTGTTGATTATACAGAACAAGAATTAGACGAGCTTGATGCATACCTTGATCATTCTCGCGATCTTAATTTTAGCTATGCGGCAGTGAAGCAATTAGAAGGTAAATACCTTGTTCAAAACCGTGTATCTGGCGAAATTTATGAAAGTGCACAGTTTTTATACATTTTAGTAGCGGCGAGTTTATTTGCTGACTATCCACGTGAAACACGCGTATCTTACATTAAGCGTTTTTACGATGCCGTATCGTTGTTCAAGATTTCGTTACCTACCCCTATTATGGCGGGCGTACGTACCCCAACACGTCAATTTAGTTCATGTGTATTAATAGAGTGTGGTGATAGCCTTGATTCAATCAATGCAACATCATCTGCGATTGTTAAATACGTTTCACAACGTGCAGGTATAGGTATTAATGCAGGTCGTATTCGTGCGCTAGGTAGCCACATTCGTAATGGTGAAGCGTACCATACTGGTTGTATTCCTTTTTATAAGCACTTTCAAACAGCGGTTAAAAGCTGCTCGCAAGGTGGTGTACGTGGCGGCGCTGCAACATTGTTTTATCCGCTTTGGCATTTAGAAGTAGAAAACCTACTTGTGCTTAAAAATAACCGTGGTGTAGATGACAACCGTGTTCGTCACCTAGATTACGGCGTACAATTTAATAAACTAATGTACTCTCGTTTAATTAAAGACGACTACATTACGTTATTTAGCCCATCAGATGTGCCGGGGCTTTACGATGCATTTTTTGAAGACCAAGCTGAATTTGACGCGCTTTACGTAAAATACGAACAAGACGAGTCTATTCGTAAAAAACGTATTAAAGCCATTGAGCTTTTCTCTATGTTTGCTCAAGAGCGTGCAAGTACAGGTCGTATTTATTTACAAAATGTTGATCACTGTAATACACACAGCCCGTTCATTGCTAAAGTTGCGCCTATTCGCCAATCTAACTTATGTTTAGAAATTGCATTGCCAACTAAGCCACTTAATAACGTAAACGACGAAGAAGGCGAAATTGCCCTTTGTACACTGTCTGCGTTTAACCTAGGTGCAATAGAATCACTAGACGAGCTTGAAGAGCTAGCTGAGCTTGCAGTACGCGCACTTGATAACTTACTTGATTTCCAAGACTACCCAGTACCGGCTGCTAAAAATGCCACTATGGGTCGTCGTACGTTAGGAATAGGTGTAATTAACTACGCATACTACCTAGCTAAAAACGGTAAGCGTTATTCAGATGGCAGCGCAAATACACTGACTCATAAAACATTTGAAGCGATTCAATACTACTTAATGAAAGCATCAAACGAGCTTGCTAAAGAGCGCGGCGCATGTCCTAAGTTTAACGAAACAACGTATTCACAAGGCATTATGCCAACAGATACGTACAAACGTGATTTAGATAAAATTTGTGATGAGCCACTTCACCTTGATTGGGATACATTACGTGCCAGCATTAAAGAGCACGGTATGCGTAACTCAACATTAAGCGCGTTAATGCCATCAGAAACATCGTCGCAAATCTCTAATGCAACTAATGGTATTGAGCCACCACGTGGTCATATTAGTGTTAAAGCAAGTAAAGACGGTATTTTGAAGCAAGTTGTTCCTGAATATGAACGCTTAAAAAATAACTACGAGTTACTGTGGGACATCCCATCAAACGATGGTTACTTACAGCTTGTGGGCATAATGCAAAAATTTGTTGACCAAACAATATCAGCAAACACAAATTATGATCCAAACAAGTTCGAAGGCGGTAAAGTACCTATGCAAGTCTTATTAAAAGACTTACTTACTGCATACAAACTAGGTGTTAAAACGTTGTACTACCATAACACCCGTGATGGCGCATCAGATTCACAAGAAGATACCCCAGAAGTGGAAGATGATGATTGTGAAGGCGGCGCGTGTAAAATATAGTTATTAATTTTTATTTTAAGCGGGCATTTAGCCCGCTTTTTCTGATAGTTTTTTTGAGTGATAAACATGTCTTATACTACTTTTAGCCGAAACCATAACAACCAAATGCAAGAGCCAATGTTCTTTGGCCAAACAGTTAACGTATCTCGTTACGACCAACAAAAATACCCTATTTTTGAAAAGTTAATTGAGAAACAACTTTCTTTTTTTTGGCGTCCTGAAGAAGTAGACGTAAGTAAAGACCGTTTAGACTTTCAAGCATTACCTGATCATGAAAAGCACATATTTTTAAGCAACTTAAAATACCAAACATTGCTTGA
Source organism: Pseudoalteromonas sp. SWXJZ94C (assembly GCF_015864385.1). Taxonomy (NCBI): domain Bacteria; kingdom Pseudomonadati; phylum Pseudomonadota; class Gammaproteobacteria; order Alteromonadales; family Pseudoalteromonadaceae; genus Pseudoalteromonas; species Pseudoalteromonas sp. SWXJZ94C. The sequence goes on along the minus strand of NZ_JADYXF010000012.1, from coordinate 48,601 downwards.
TAGTGTACAAGGTCGTTCACCAAACGTTGCCCTACTTCCTATTGTATCGTTACCTGAGCTTGAAACATGGATAGAGACATGGGCATTTAGCGAAACGATTCACAGCCGTTCATACACGCATATTATTCGTAATGTAACGCAAGCCCCTGAGCTTATTTTTGATGACATTGTTAGCAACGACAAAATTAGCGAACGTGCCGATGCCGTAACTAAATACTATGATGATTTAATTAACTCTGTATCGCTTTACAATTTATACGGCGAAGGCAAACACGAGATTAATGGCAAAACAGTTATCGTTAATTTATTTGAGCTTAAAAAGAAACTTTACCTTGCAATGATGTCGGTAAATATTTTAGAAGCCATTCGCTTTTATGTGAGCTTTGCATGTTCGTTTGCATTTGCTGAGCGTGAACTGATGGAAGGTAACGCTAAAATAATTAAATTAATTGCACGCGACGAAGCACTTCACCTTTCGGGTACGCAGCATATTTTAAATATTATGCAAGATGGCAAAGATGACCCAGAAATGGCGATTGTTGCAGCCCAGTGCCGCGACGAAGCGATTAAAATGTTTGTTGATGCTGCAGAGCAAGAAAAAGAGTGGGCTGAGTATTTATTTAAAGATGGTTCAATGATTGGCTTAAATAAACATATTTTATGTCAGTACGTTGAATACATTACTAATGCACGTATGACTGCCATTGGCTTGCCAGCACAGTTTGAAACTAGCAGTAACCCAATTCCATGGATCAACTCATGGTTGGTGTCTGATAACGTGCAAGTAGCGCCGCAAGAAGCAGAAATCAGTTCATACCTTGTTGGTCAAATAGACTCTCAAGTTGATGCCTCACAATTTGGTGACTTTGATTTATAATGAGTGACAGAATCACTGCAAGTGTAACGCTTGCAGAAAACAGCCAGTGTATAGAATTTACCGCTGGCTGCCCTTCTCTTCTACAGTGCTTAGAATCCATGAAAATAGACGTTGCATTCCAATGCCGCGAAGGTTACTGCGGCGCCTGTAGAGCAACGTTAGTGTCAGGTAGTGTTGAATATAACGAAGAGCCACTTGCGTTTGTGCGCGAAGGCGAAATACTCCTGTGCTGCTGTAAACCCAATGGCAACGTAAGTATTAATTTAAAGTAATTTTCTGACAAATAAAAAGCCAATAATGAAAACGTTATTGGCTTTTTTCTTAAGGTGCATTACGGCTAAGTTTTATTTTTCTTTCAAATAAACGGTTTTCTTCTCTAGATATTGCTCTAAACCAAATTTACCATCTTCGCCGCCAAAGCCGCTCTGTTTCCAGCCATTATGAAAACCTTGATGCTGCTCACCCATACCACGGTTAACATAAACTTCACCCACTTCTAACTCGTTAATTGCTTTATTAATATCTGAAAAGTTTTGCGTAAATATATAAGCGCTTAAGCCATAAATACTGTCGTTACAGTATTTAATCGCTTGATCCATATCTTTAACTTTGACAATTGGGAGTACTGGCCCAAAAGTTTCTTCGTGCACTGCAATGTTATCTTGCTTAACGTCTACAAGTAACGTTGGTTCGTACCAACAACCACCTTCGAAACCCTCAACAGAAGCAACTTTACCACCAGTGGCGACAGAAGCGCCTTGTTGTATACTTTGTTGAACTATGTGATCAATGTTGTCTATTTCACGTTGATTACATTTAGGACCCATTTGTGTATCTGGGTTCATAGGATCCCCAACACGAAGTGCTTTTACAGCTGGTATAAATTTAGCCATAAACGCATCGTACACAGACTCTTGAACATATAAACGCTCAACACAGGTGCATACTTGCCCGCAGTTAGCAAAGCGACCCCAAAGCGCACCTTCAACAGCCTCATCAAGGTCGGCATCTGCCATAACAACCATCGGGGCTTTACCGCCAAGTTCAAGCATTACAGGCGTCATATATTCTGCGCTAGTTTTATAAATTTGCTTACCTGCAGCAGTAGAGCCTGTCATGGTGATCATTTTAGTAATTGGGCTTTCACACAATGCTTGGCCAACAACAGAACCTGATCCATTAATAACGTTTAGCACGCCAGCAGGAATCCCCGCTTCGTTTGCTAAACGACCCAGCTCGGTGGTTGCTAAAGGTGTTTCTTGGGTAGGTTTTAATACAATAGAGTTACCTGTAATCAACGCAGGTCCAATTTTACGACCAGCCAATGCCAGCGGAAAATTCCACGCAGTAATACCAACAACTACGCCACGTGGCACTTTATGAATGTATATTTTTTCATCTTCGTTATCTGAAGGTAAAATATCGCCTTCAATAGTAAGTGCATGGTCGCATGCATAGTCAATAAAAGTCGCTGTTACGTCGACTTCCATTTGTGCAACTGATAGCAATTTACCTTGCTCTGCAACAAGCATTGGTGCAAGAATATCTTTATTTTCACGAATTTTATTAGCAAACACGCGCAATATATTTTGACGTGTGCGAGCTGTCAATTTAGCCCACTTTTTCTGGCCTACATTCGCTGACTCAAGTGCATACTGCGCATCTTCTATACAGCCTTTTGGTATTTCACCAATTTTTTTACCCGTAGATGGGCTTAATATTTCAATGGTGCCACTTACTTTAGAAGCGACATATTCACCATTTATAAAATTCACATTATTATGAAAGTTCATTGTACTATCTCCCCATCCATCCGCCATCAACCAATAAAATAGCGCCGTTTACATAACTAGCAGCCTCAGAAGCCAAGAACACTGCGGGCCCTTTAAAGTCTTCAGGATTTCCCCATCGACCTTGTGGAATGCGCGCTAAGATGGCTGCATTACGCTCTTTGTCATTGCGTAATGCTTCAGTGTTATCGGTATCAATGTAACCTGGCGCAATGGCATTTACATTAATGCCTTTGCCAGCCCATTCATTTGAAAGCGCCATAACCAATTGCCCAATAGCACCTTTACTAGCTGCGTAACCTGGTACTGTAATACCACCTTGAAAGGTAAGCAAAGAAGCTGTAAAAATAACTTTACCCTCGCCATGTTCTATCATTTGTTTGCCTATTTCGCGGCTTAAAATAAATTGAGCATTTAAGTTAACTTCAATCACTTTATCCCATAAATCATCACCATGCTCAGCCGCAGGAGCACGTAGGATTGTACCTGCATTATTAACTAAAATATCAATTTTTGAAAAATCACTTTTTACATCATTAATAAAAGAATAAAGCGCATCACGATCACCAAAATCACATTGGTAGGCTTTAAAGTTTCGGCCAAGGGCTTTAACTTCTTTTTCTACTTCTGAGCCTTCAAGCTCTAAGCTTGCAGATACACCAATAATATCAGCGCCAGCCTGCGCTAAACCTAGTGCAATACCTTTACCAATACCGCGCTTACAACCTGTAACTAAGGCTACTTTGCCTTCTAAGCTAAATTTTTCTAGCATCTGATTCATTTTAATACCTTTATAATTTTTATTATTGTGGATTACATTCAACAAGCGCTTTCATGCCTTCTGGATTTCCATCCATACTCGCAAATGCACTACCAATATCAGTTAACGAACTAACCGAACTAATGAAAGGTTTAAGATCTATTTGGCCCGATGAAATTAATTCGATAGCCCAATCAAAATCGGCCGCTTCGTATACACGTGCACCTAATAACTCCAACTCTTTCCAAAAGAATTGAAATAAATCTATTTCAGGTTTAACACTGTGAATGGCCACCATTACTATACGACCCCGACGCCCTGCTATTTCGGTCATAGCCTCTATTGCGGGTTTTACGCCTGATACTTCAAATACAACATCTGCACCTTTTGTTTGTGTCCAACTGTCTACATAGGCAGCTAAATCTTCTTCAATGGGATTAACCGATTTAACACCTAGCTCATCGGCAAAAGCACGGCGGCTTTTGTTAGGCTCAGACACGAGTACTTCTGCACCAACACTTTTAGCAACCGCAGCAACTAATTGCCCAATTGGCCCGCCACCAAGTACAACCACTTTCTCACCCGCTTGTAAGCGCGAGCGTCGTACATCATGGCACGCAACCGATAAAGGCTCTATTAATGCGCCTTGTTTTAAATCAACGCCTGCTGGTAATTTATGCAAAATACGCGCTTTAACTGTCCAGCTTGACTGAAAAGCACCTGGTGTATCTATTCCCATAAACTTTAAGTTTTGACAAATATGCGTATGCCCTGCATTACACGTAGGACAATCGCCACACCAATCTAATGGGCGTACTACCACGTTTTCCCCTACAGCAAAGCCTTCAACGCCTTCACCTATTTCTGCAACAACACCTGATATTTCATGGCCAATTGTTTGCGGAATAGACACTCGTTGATCCATTACGCCGTGGTATATGTGCATATCTGTACCGCAAATCCCAACGTATCCAACACTCAATCTAATCTCACCCGCTTTAGGTTTAATAGATGTGCCTTCAACAATGTTAAATGACTTGTTGCCTATATATTGTGCAGCTTGCATATTTTTATACCTTCAAGAATGTTTAATTAAATAGTAACCAAGTAATGCATCATTAAAACAATGCCGATACGAGGAATATCAAAGTGAACTATCACACCTCAATATGGTTTATTGTTAACAATTTACACCTAGGTATGTTGTTTGTAAAGCCACTCTTAATATTTAATATAACTTCAGAGCAGTAAAGCGGGCCTGTTAAAAACATTAAGGCTTGAGTAATAAAATTTACTTGTATGTTTTACTTTCAACCTATATTGTCAACAATTAACACAATGTAAAGAGGGACTATAGTGATTAAAAACAAAAAATCAATTCTTAGCTTACTGATAATTAGCGCTATAAGCTTAGCGGGATGCAGCCAAAACACACAAACGCCCAGTAGCCAAACAAGTAATAACGTTGTATTTTCTGATGTGTCTGAACAAGCAGGCTTAATAACACAAAAAAACTGGAAGTATGGCGGCCCTACCATTGCCGATATAAACAGTGATGGTCATTATGATCTGCTGCTAACAAATCACGACACCACCCCTATTCGTTTATTTATGGCAAATGGAGATGGCACATACACACTACAAAACGATATTTTTCCACGAGCAGATCTACACGGTATGTCGGCCGGTGATTACGACAACGATGGCGATCTCGACGTACTTATTGCCCTAGGCGGTGGAAATGGCACCACACCTCAACCCCAGCGACTACTTAAGAACAATAATGGTAAATTTGAAGATAAAACTGTTGAAGCTGGCTTATCTAAAATGGGGGCTCGCGGGCGCTCTGTGCGCTGGGTTGATGTAGATGCCGATGGTGATCTTGATTTTATACAAGTAAACGCCGAAAAATTAATTCACGAAAACTCACCACGCAATATCATTTTTGAAAATCTCGGTAATGGAAAGTTTACTTATCACCCATCAGCTACTTTTGAAAATATAAAAGCCGAGCGTGTATTATTAACCGATTACAATAACGATGACATACTCGATATTTTTGCTTTTGATGGATACAACGATTTAACTATTTATCAAGGTAATAACGACTTTACCTTTGCCAATGTTACTAAAGATCTATTAGGTGCAAATAGTGAAGCCTACAAAGGCACGCTCGCAGTTGCACAAGCTGATATAGATAACGACGGCGATATGGACTACTACCTTGCTCGCGGAAAGCTAAGCTACGCTATCGCTAATAACAGTCTATCGTTTAATAAAGGCAGCAAACGGCTAGACCTGCGTGATGAAGGTAATAAAAGCCACGATGGCATAACACTCATTACCGACAACACAAACTCAGGAAGTCTTATACTAAGTGACTTTTATCACTTCCCGCGTGCCAAGCTATTAAGCCAAATGGATGTATACATAGGTGAGAAAAAAGAACTAATAAATACACCTAGTAAAAACACCACCATTAGCCAGAAAAAAGCGCAAGGGTTTCCAACTAAGCTTGATAAAACCGGCTGGTACATTGGGTATTTAGGGAATAATAAATGGCGAGTGGAATGGGTACTTACCGACAACCTTGCATGGGATGTACGCGCATCATTCAAAAATGTAAAAAACTATCAAAGCGATTGGCAACCACAAAATCTCGCCCTTCCTGATGTATTACTACGTAACGATAATGGTAAGCTGGTTGATATTTCATCTAAATTATCAGCATTAACAAACAGTAATAACTGGGGAGTTGTACCCGGCGATTTTAATAACGACACAAAAATAGACTTTATGGTCTATCGCTTTGGCGAACTAAAAGAGCGAGTTGCTGATGTTTTACTCATTAACCAAGGTGATTACAAATTTAAAGCAACAATCACTCACAACGCTGATACCGAACGTGGCTTAGACTCACACGGCGATATGGGAGCCGCATTTGACTTTAACCTAGATGGAAAACTCGACCTACTAAGCGGAGATGAAGATAACGGCCAATGGCATTTATATAAAAATACCACTGAGTTAAGTCACGCCCACTTCACCCTTATTAGAGTTGGATACTCAAAAAGTGGGGTTGATCCGTATGGTGCAAAAGTACAAATTAAAACAGCAACTGCGAACCAATATCAAGTTATTGGCTCACAAAGTGCTACTCACTCGCAAAGCTTACTTAATATTGTGCATTTTGGATTAGCACAAGCTGATACGCTTTCATCAGTTGTAATTACATGGCGAGATGGCAGCCAAAAAACGCTCACTAATGTTAAGGTAGACTCACTAATAAAAGTGGGAGAATTTAAGTAAGTCCTGTTTAATATGTACTAGCTCAGGCTTGATCTGACAGTTACCCATTTTTCTAATGATGACTGTTAGTTTAGATTTGAGCTAAATTATTTTCTGCCCAAACCGTTTTTCCATCCAGTGATGTTTTAAGTGGTGTTCGACCGCAACATACTTTCCCTTGATGAGTCCGATCATTGTTGTAGTAATCCATCCATTCGTCCAGATCTTTTTATAGTTCTTCCTTAAGCGTATAGCTAACAATTGAACGAACACCACTACCTGAAAAAAACACGCCTAATTTACGAAGCTCATTGCTGCTTCTATGATGGCCGTGAGCAGGATAGTCAACTGCATATTTAATGACGGCTTGCTCTGTTTCTTCGTCAACGCGATTCTTTATATTTAGTGTACGGTGGTTCTTTTCGATTAACGCATCAATCCCCCCTCATTAACGAGTTCTTGATAACGATAAAATGTATCTCGTGATACGCCCATGACTTTACAGGCTCTTGATACATTGCCTAGTTCTTCAGCAAGGTTAAGTAAACCGGCTTTGTGTTTTATGGTTGGGTTGTTAGTGTGCAACATGAGAGTTACCTTTTTGTTTGTTTTGATTTAAAGATTCGACACCTTTATCAAAACGGGTAACTCTCACTTTTTCAAGTTGAATTGTCAGATATTGTCTGAACTAATACATATAAGTTAACTTAATATATTTTTGCCTTTATTCTCTTGTTGATGAATAGTTACTGGCCATCCTGGATACTGATTACTTGCTTTACCATCGGCTATATCTATTAAAAACTTATATGCTTCCATTGTGTATGTCAGCTTTTCAGAATCAAATGTAATAAAGCCAAAACCACTCCCTTTCTCATGTGCCTTTACATAACGATTACTGGATTTACCAACCTGTGGATTTCCTACCGCATAGACATAAATCTTATTACCGAAAGTGTCATTATATTCGCCAGTTTCGCCAAGGCCGTGTGCTGGCCGGTTTTGGTAAGGCATGCTCATCGAATCAGGTTTCCACCATCTTGGCCAACCGGCAGAAATAGCTGGCGTACAAAAAGCCCAATTGCTATCTCTTTGCTGGTTTACGCCATATTGCGATAAAGAACCTAAATGGGTATCTCCACAAATATGTAACGCCATAGAGTCACGCATTGCGTCAATTGCACGGTTACGTGCAGATGCAGGCCAACCACTCGAATCAAAATCATATTTCAAGAAGCGATCAGGTAGGGGCTGATGAGTAGAAATAGCAGCAAACACCGTTTGACTTAATACCGCTTTTAATTTATGCCCACGCCAATCATTACCCCACTTTATAAGAAAGTTCTCTTGGCGGTTTCCTAACAGGTCTAAGCCGGGGGGATTGAATATAGGATTATAAAAAAGTGGGTCTTCATCTTGTCCCGTTTCGCCAACCGCAACATTAATACGCTCTGGGCCACTTTTCCATTGTCTGTCGGCAAGAATCGCAAAACCGACACCGCCATATAGCATAGTGCCATAATACGAGCTAATACCATTAGTTGGCGTTGGATCATAAGGATCTGGATTATGGTTGAGAGTGGTTTTATGTATCATATTTATCACGCGTGCAGAATCAATATAACCACCTAATGCACTTGCTGAAGGGTCTTTGGAAATGTTTTCCATCCTTGCACCACCTTCCCCCCACAAATTACCTTGGAGTACATCATGATCATCGGGCAAACAAATTGTCGGTTGATTACGCATTACCTCTTTGAAAGCCAAGCCAAACTGATAGAATTTGCGTAAGTAATTTAAAATCGCTAAATTATCTGGAGTACGAATTACACCAAATCCGCCATGACTTTCATAAATTTGATCACCAGAAAAGAACACCAAATCGGGGTTTAGTTTTTCGACATTTTGAGCAACAGGTTGGTACGGAAAACCATAATCATTTTGACACGTGAGCGCGGCCATTCGTAATTTTTCACTCGCTGGGTTCGCTTTTATAATCCCTGAATATATATCTGGGGTTTGTGTACCATCTGTGTGTTTTTCACGGTATACAACCCGAAAAGGCGTATCGCGTGTTTCATCCCAATTAGCAATACGAAAGGTCGCCAACCAGCCATCATGGTCTATGACTTGCGAATCAATAGCGAGCCACTGATCATCACGCTGTATTTGTAGTTCTATTTGCTGATTATCTTGTTCACCTATAGGCCCTGTGTAAGCACTCAACTTCATCACAAAGCCTTCATCACTCAATGTATCGTTTAACGAATACATAGTCCAAAGTATCGGACCAAACGCTTGTTCATCTATTACTGAAAATGCTTCACCTTGCATGGTCCAATTACTAAATTTATATCGTGCGCCCAACTTGTCTTCAGGTGCATTTTCATATGTGACGGATGGAATCGAAAAGTTACTCACCAACGCCACATTGCCTAATAATTCAGTGGCTGCAGCCAAATGAGTGAGAGTACCTATCACTTTTCCTGACGACGTTAAACTAACCGTTAACTCTAAAGCCATGGCACCTGATTGAGGTGTTCCAGTCAGCGTTAAAGTAACAGCTTGATCCTCTATCGGAATCGATATAGGCACGGTGTTATTGCCTAACACTAAATCGTTGTTTTTAATACCAAGGTCATAACCCTGCTGTACAAAACAATTACTACGGTATTCATTTAATTCACTTTTAGCACCAAGACGAATACCCGCGCCACCATCGTTGCTGTTTTGCTCTAAGCGAGACACTTGCACCGACATTGTAAAAGATTGGTCAAGATGCGCTATTTGGTGAGTGAGTGAATGAACACTACGATTACCACCTCTACTTCTACATTCAGCAGCACCATTAACTACGCGCCAATCCTCCATTGGATTAGCCCAATATTGTTTTCCAAGCCATACTCTATCATACGTTTTATACCAATTATCATGATGAGATTTAGTACCGCGGGTAGTTGTTGAAGCCACTGTCCCAAAACTGCTAGTGCAACCAGAAATTCCTGTAGCAGCAACACCAGCAGCAAGCATTTTGAGGACTGAACGACGAGATATGTTTTTGTTCATAGTTTTAATCTCACAAATCAAATATTGTTAACAGTAAACAAACTATATTTGATTTTTTACTAAAGATCAGCATTTTTTTTTTCTAAAAACGGTTACAAATTGATAAAAGTTAATTGCAAGTATTATCAGAGATGTTTACCTAGACACTAAATATTTTAGCTAGCTTGTTATAAAAAGGTATTATTGCAGATAGTTTTCTTAACCCGCCCTATATAAAGCTTTGTTTAGATAACCGATTAGAGCTTCCCACTATGAGAAAACTACAGTAACAATTTCTAAAATGAGATAGATTCTCCACTTTCAGTTAATAAATTTTTTGGGCTTGTTTATAAGTCATATCGCCTTTTTCTACAGCGTCGACAACTTGCAATTTAAAGCCTAATGAATAATCTCGTGTGTTCTTTTAATCGGTGTGTTCTTTTAATCGGTGTATTATTTGACTTGGTCATAATAAGTCCTAAATGTGTAAACACATTTCAGGACGAGACAAGTAACAAAAGCCAAAAAGCCCGCAGAAATGCTGCGGGCTTTTTATTAGATTAAAAATTTAGAAATTAATACGGGTATTAAGTCTCAATGTCCGGCCTGTTTTATATGCGTAAACAGTACGTGATTTAGTTGCATCGCCTTCAAGCGGGCTGCCTTCAGAAAACGTTTGGCCACCAGCATTTAAGAAACGACTGGTAAAGTATTGGCGTACGCCTTCGTCGGTTACATTGGCAACTTGTAGTGATACCGTCATGTAGTTATTTACTTTATAACTTGCAGAAAAGTCGAGCGTTTTACGTCCCTCTTCCCACAGCGATCCGTTTTCCCATGAGCGTTGTACTAGCTGATCGGTTGTCCCTTGGTAAGATAGACGTAATTGATGACCATCTTTTTCCCAAAAACCCGTTACGTTGTAGCTATGCTCTGGCGTATAGGCAACCGCCAATGAAGGAATTTTTACATTATTATCAATCGATGATACTTCTTGATCGTACTTACTGTCTTGATATGTATAGTTAGCCTGCAAGCCAAGGCCGGACCAAATACCCGGTAAGTTATCGTAGGTTTGCATGTATTGAAGCTCTAACCCTTTAATACTTGCCCCTTTACCATTTTTAATTCGGGTGGTGTTAAATTTGGCACACATTTGCTCTAAGTCGCCCGAATACATCCACTCTTTTTGATAATCCTGGCCACCTTGAAAACGCTTAGGCATACATTTTTCTAAGCTATCTTGGCCTGCAATAAGTACTAAATCGTCTGGGTTATAAGATTCGCCCTCTTCGAGTCCCACTCCACGTAGGTCATCCATGTAGGTAACAATCGTTTCAGACTCTTCAAAGTTTGTCATGTCTTTATAAAATAATGATGCTGCTAATAATCCCGAATCGTTGAAATACCATTCATATGATAAATCAAGGTTTATTGATTCAAGTGGATCGAGTTTAGGATTGGTAAGCGTAATTGAGTTGTTACGGTTTTCACCGCCCCATTGTGTTTCTCTTACTTTAAAACCAGGACGTAGTGAATCTATTTGTGGACGAGCCATTGTTTTAGATGCTGCAAAACGAATAATGGTGTCTTCACTTTGCAAGTAGTTAATATTGATACTGGGTAAAAACAAATCGTAGTCGTGCTCACCAGTTACTGCAAACGAGCGTAAGCTTCTGTCTTCTGTTGGTAATAAGTTTCCATTTGCATCAAATTTACGCTCGCCATATATCCAGTTTTTTTCGGTTGATACATCAGAATGGCGCCATAACCACCACTCAGATTCATTTGGATTACCACGTACAGCGTTAGGATCATGACACGCGCCTTGAGCAGGAATAGCCACATCGTCTGATTTATCAATAGTGCCTTTTGTGTCGTAGCCTAGACCATCGGTTCTCGACCAGCGTATTTCTTCGTTGTAATCTGCACCATAAAATTGCGTTGCAGCACACAGTGGTAAGCTAGTATCACGCAACTCTGCTAATTTAAATGGGTCCATTAAACGAGCATTATTTGAAGGGTCAAATGCAAACTGTACACCCGATGCACCTTGCACTTCTACAGTCGTTTTTACATAACGCACACCCACATCACCTGTAACACGTCCATCTGCTAATTCAAAATTTAGCTTGGTGTAAAATGCTAAGTTATCTAGCTCTGTATTGCGAGTGTTTGAATCGTCTGTGGCAAAAGCAACTTCTGGACTCCCTAAAGCTACTTCAAATGCTTTAAAAGCCGAAAATCGATTCCACCCATCGGTTACATTGTCGCGGCCATAACCTAAATCAGCCATAAAATCGTCAACAGGAAACCCTTCACCGTTGGTTATTAAATCACCAGAAATATCTCTTAAACCGCTACCAAGTACTGCAGGTTGGCCTGTTGCAGGGTTTATAACTACAACCCCCTCGCCTACACTATTAAAGGCACCTTGCTGAGCATCTACATATTTTGTACGTTTTGACCATTTTGCACCAAATTCAATTGAGCGTACATAGCTTGTGTCAAGCACGTAATCAAAATCGACAAAGAGCGATTTTTGTTCATCTTCGACTTCGTTGAGGGTTCTGCCCATGTACGATAAATGCTGCGCTTTTAGCTCATCCGGATTAAATCCCGTGGTGCTGTAGTTATCCCATAGATTTGTTGGGTCACCAAAAGTGTCGTTTTCGCCGTAATCAATTAAGCCGGTGCCTGTAACTAATTTACACGGACCGCCTGCTGTACAGTCATAACCAACAGGCTCCATATCCTCTGGTGGCACATTTACTAAGCTCCATGCACTAATATTGGCAAAATTTTGCAGTGCAACGTACACTGAGTTTTCTGGTATTTGCTGCGTTTTAGAGTACCCAACGCCAGCTTCCATCGAAAATGAGTCACTAAAACCGTGATTCATATCAAGTGAGTAAACTTGGTTTTTATTTTCAAATTCACCTTCTGACTGCACTAAACCACCGTTACCAAAGCGGTTGATAAATTTAGTAAATGTATTCGTTTTTAAATCGATTGTACGCCAGCTAGCTTCAGGATCAGTAAATTTAGCTGTCACGCCAGAAAGGCCTGGGTCTTCACCTTCAACTAAGTTTTTAGTTTCCATTGAGCGCGTATTAATACCATGCATTGAGTTATTAACATCTTGTTTTGCAAGGTTTGCGTTAAAGTTAAACTCTGTGTTTTCACTTGCTCGCCACTGCAAACCTAAGTTAATACTGGTGCGGTCATTTTGACTATCAAAAAGCTGATAATTAACTAAACGAGGTGTAATACCTACCGCATTTTCAACAACGTTGCCATTTGTATCTGTTGCTAAAGGCGACTGAACTGCTGTCCACTCTGTAGCAGAGTATTGGTCTTTTCGGTATTCGTTAGTCTCTTTAACTGCAGTAAAAACCACGCCAAAGGTATCGTCAAAAAGCTTTTTCGACATCGTACCCGATATTTTATAATTTTCTTTATCAGATAAATCGTTGTACCTACCTTCTAAAGTCATAGTGGAAATTTCATAATTTAAATCAAGCGGCTTTGTAGTCGAAAGATTGATATTTGCGCCTAGCGAACCCTCTTCATGATCTGCACTCGGTGTTTTTACCACTTCAATTTTAGATAAAATATCGGATGAATACTGCGATAAGTCTACGCCTTGGCTAAAACCTGTAGAACCTAATTGCACACCATTCATGCTAATATTGTTTTGTTGTGAGTTAGCACCACGCACAGATATTCGTGCACCTTCACCATCAACGGATTGTACTGATACACCAGTTACACGCGAAAGCGCATCAGCAATATTTTGATCGGTAGACTTACCTATATCTTCCGCGTTAATCGAATCAACAACGTTTTCAGCAAAACGCTTATCATTAATAGATTTTTTGAGACTGGCGGCTAACCCGCTGACTTCAATTATTTCAATATCGGCTTCTACTTTCGGTTTTTCTTGTGTGCTTTCGTCTTGCTTGGCGTAAACCAATTGTGTTGCAAGTACTGCAGCTGTAATCGCGCTCAACTTGAACGCTTTGTTGATGATTGTCATGTGTGTTCCCTTTCTAAGGTATTATTATGTTGTCAGGTTAATCTTTTGTAAACAATAATATAATAACCAAACAATTGTCAACTGTATTTTGTTAACAATATTTATTTGATTATAAAAAACCAACTTAATGCGTAAGCATTAAATTGCTCTTAAGTAACAGTGTTAAAGTAAATATTTACACAGAGTTTATCGTCAATAGTTCTAGCCTAATCAAAATTCTTTTATATACGGCCAACCAGTAAACTGCTTTTCTGTTGATGGATCTGTATTCCACTCCCAGCACTCTAATTGATAATATTTTTTTGCATGGTTTATTTTAATAATTCCATAACCTTCACTTTTTAAGTTTCTGTCAGCTAAAAACTTACCCCACGTTGTATTTTGTTTAGCAAAAAGTTTATGCGTAACTTTTGGGTTAGCTGCCGCTAGAACTCGCATTTTATTGCCAAACGTGTCGGTAAAATCACCGGTGTTTTTGTCGTTGTTTCGCTGATTTGGTAAAGGTGCGTAGGGTTCAAACCATCGCTGCCAAAATGCTGCGCTAGCTGGGCCTGCAAAAAACAAGCTGCCATCATCAAAAGTATTGATTCCTTGATAGGCAAGCAATCCGAGGTGTTGATCTCCCGCAATTACTAATGCGTTAGCGTCACTTACTAGTTTTACTGCGCGTGTACGCCCATCAGCCGGGTAGCCATTTGCATCGTAATCTATTAATGCTTTGCCATTTTCATCGGTTTGAGGCGACCCCCACATGGAAGCTGTAATACATATTTTAGGTTTACCCGGGTGCATAGTTTGCCAGTCTTTTAAAAAGGCTTCTTGGCGTTTACCTAATAACTCACCCGTTGTGGCAAGCTTATTAGCTTTGTAGTCAGGTGGCGTTTTAAATTTACGATCCTCAACCATCGCAAAACTAATACCGCCATATTCAAATGCAGCATAACTAACCGGAATATCATATTTTATCGGTGTGGGATCGTAAGGGTCCGGATTATGCCCATTTTGCATACGGTAGATCATTCTAACAAGGTCTTTGTCCCACTTATAACCGCCGTCTTCTTCTTTTGGCATATCGGAGTGCTCGGCTCCATCGCCCCACAAGTTACCTTGCAGCACATCATGGTCATCAACTAAAACAAGTGTAGGCTTATCTTTTATACTATCGGCAAACGCCCAGTACCATAAGTACCATTTATATAAGGTATCTAGTTTGGCATCTTTGGTGTGGCGACCATAGCGAGTCGGGTATGTTTCGTAGTACTGATCGCCACAAAAGACATACATATCAGGGTTATGGTAATTAGCATTTTCTACAAGTTCAGTGTGAGGAAATAAAATATTGTCTTTGGTGTAACGTCCTAAATCGCGCTCGCTACTAATAAGGCGTGTGTAATGTGTGTTGTCTAAGCTTTTAGAAGTAGGAATAATACAAGAGTACAATGCAATCGTGAATTCTTTAGTATTTTGTGGGTCCTTAGCAATAGTGCCAAAGTATAAAGTGTCTTCAGGCTTTTGTGGGTTAACAATTCTGTATTGAGCTTGTTTTAAATAGTTCCAATTACTTAACCTAAACCTTGCTACAAACCCATCTTCAATTTTTGCTGTGCCTGCATGCTGCCAATCCAATTGGTTTTCAAACTTATATTGCAGCTCTACGCGTGAAAATTCTTTAATATTAATAGGCATTAACTGACAAGATAACTTGAGTACCTGTTTATTAACGCTATACATACACCCCATAACCGGGCCTAAGGTATTGGCATTATTTAGAGTTATTTTACCGCCACCGGTTTCAATATCACTAAACCCCCAACGTGCGCCTGCTACAAAAGGCTCTGAGGAGCTTAATAACGAAATCCCCCCTTGCAGTTGATCTGCGGGTACTTTGTGAAGTACTGCAAATCCTAACTCCTGGGCTGTATTTGTGTTACTTGCCACAAGACGAATATCAAAATGGTGTGCATCTATTGGGTCTAAATGGCAATCGAGTGTTATTTTATCGCCGCTTTTATATTGTTGTATATTAAATGGAGTACGATTAATAATAGTAAAATCAAGCGCTTTGCTTTCATCATCAAACTGTCTAAATGATAATTTACCTAAACTGTCAAAGGCGGCAATTATTCCGCCATTTTCGCCACCAGCTCGCTGTGCTAAAGCAGCACCTTTAGCTGATAGCTCACCTTTGCCAATTCCTAATAAAAATCCACAAAAGCCCTCTTCATTCGGTGTTAAATTGCGTACGGTGGCTTTTATACGCCCACTTTGTAATGAGCCATTAAGTTGCCTGGTGAGTAACGATACAGTACGCGCTTCAAAATCTTTTCCTTCTCGGGTACATAAAAGCTCATTACCTATACGCTGCCAATCTTGTAGTCTGTTGCCCCAAAAATGCTTACCAAGCCACACCTGCTTACTAAAATTAGTATTATCTAATGGCGCAGTTGAGGTTAAGTCACCTCGGTATGATGCAAATAATCCGCTGCAACCACTTAACAGGCTTGAACTTAGTAGACCAGCGCTGAGTTTTAAAAAACTTCTCCGTTTCATTTTAATCACCTTTATTATTGTGTGTTAATAAGACGCCTTGTGTAGACAGTGTTTTTACATAAGGGGGTTATGCATTCAGGTAGCCATTAGGGTTATTACTTTGCCAGCGCCATGTGTCTTTCATCATGTCTGCGAGGGTATATTGACATTGCCAGCCTAAAACAGACTGGGCTTTAGATGAATCGGCCCAAAAGGCAGCTAAGTCGCCATCTCGGCGCTTTACAATGTCAAAGTTAATATCAACTCCGGTATACTCAATAAATGCTTTTACTATGCCAAGCACAGAATAAGGAGTACCAGTGCCTAGGTTAAATGCTTCATATAGACTGTGGTGTTGCTCGCCAAGCCATTTAAGGGCTTTAATATGACCATTCGCTAAATCACTAACGTGTATATAGTCACGCTCACATGTACCGTCTTCAGTAGGGTAATCGCCTCCAAAAATAGCTAATTTGTCACGTTTACCTACAGCAACTTGAGCAATAAAGGGCATTAAATTGTTAGGAATACCTAATGGGTCTTCTCCTATTTGGCCGCTAATATCTGCGCCAATAGGATTAAAGTAGCGCAGGCTGGCTACTTGCAAACCGGTATTTGAGGCGACTATTTCTTGTAGTATTTGCTCAATCATTACCTTTGTTTGCCCATACGGGCTTGCTGCACGCCCTAGAGGTAAACTTTCGGTATAAGGCACCGATGCGCCTTGTCCATAAACTGTAGCTGATGAGCTAAACACGAGTTTATCAACATTAGATTTAAGCATGCATTGGCATAAATTTAAGGTAGACACCAAGTTGGTATAATAATACTCAAGTGGTTTTTCTATGGATTCGCCTACCGCTTTTAAACCTGCAAAGTGAATAACCGAATCAAATTTATGCTCGCTAAACGTGGCAGACAACTTATCGTTATCAAGTAAACTGGCGTGAATAAATTCAACTTTTCGCTTTGATAACGCTTCTACGCGAGTTAGCGATTCACGACTCGAGTTACTTAAATCGTCTATTACTACTACGTCAAAACCATCTTTTAATAAGCTTAAAACAGTGTGGCTGCCAATATATCCCGCGCCTCCTGTTACCAGTACTTTTTTCATTAGATTGTCCTTATGCTCTTATAAGTGATACACCAGCTGAAGGTACGCTTGTGTAAATCGTTTCTTTTAATCCTGTTTGTTGCTCGTACTGCGTTTCAATAGCACTAATTACATTCTCTACCAAAAAATTAGGAACAAACGCCACTACACAACCACCAAAGCCACCGCCCGTCATTCTTACGCCGCCGTGTTCATTAATTACTTTTGCGATAATATTCACAAGAGTGTCAATTTGGGAGGTGGTTATTTCGAACAAATCACGCATAGAGGCATGGCTTTGTGCCATTAGTGTGCTTAGTTTGGCTATATCGTTATTAGTAAAAGCTTGCATAGCTTCTAATGTGCGCACATTTTCATACACTATATGCTCAACACGTTTAGCTACACTTGGGTCAAGGGTATGCTTTTTACTTTCGTACTCACCAATACTTACTTCCCGCAAGCTCGGTTTAGACAAGGCTTCTGCTCCTGCATAACATTGTTCTCGGCGTAAATTATATTCACTATCAAGCAAGCCTCGTTTAACGTTTGAGTTAACCATTAAAATAGTCATCTTTGGGTCAATACTCACTTCAATTAAATCAAGTGAGCGGCAATCTATACCCAATGCTTGTCCTTGCTGACCACACGCCGATATAAGCTGATCCATAATTCCACAGTTGCAGCCCACAAAATTGTTTTCGGCTGCTTGTGCAATTTTGGCTATGTCTTTTCGCTCAATAAACAATTCACATAAATGATTAAATGCATAAGCAATACCTACCTCAAGTGCAGCCGATGAACTAAGACCAGCTCCTTGCGGGACATTACCTGTGATGCATATATCGCAGCCACTGAGTTTATGATTTCGTTTTTGCAGTTCATCAACTACGCCGCGAACATAATTACTCCACGTTTGCGTACTGTGGCTATTAAGCGGTTTATTTACTAAAAAGTTGTCGGTTTGGTTATCGCAATCAAGTGCAAGTACATTTACTACATCGTCAGTTCGAGGGGACACCGCAATGTAAGTAGCGTATTCAATGGCACAAGGCAGTACAAAACCGTCATTGTAATCGGTGTGCTCACCAATTAAATTAACACGCCCTGGGGCTTTGACAACAAAGTCGGCATCGTGTCCAAAGTGGTTTGAAAAAGCTAACCGTGCGCTTTGTTCAACATTCATTTAGTGTTCTCTTTATAATGCGTTAGTGATTGTTTCTTCAAAATAGTGGCAGCTTGCTCGGGTGTAATATCACGCTGTGCTTCGGCCATCATCTCGTAACCAACCATAAATTTTTTAACACTGGCTGATCGTAGTAATGGCGGTAAAAACTGCGCATGTAATTGCCAAAATAAGTGGCTTTGACCATCATAAGGCGCGCCATGCCAGCCCATAGAGTACGGAAATGAACACTGAAATAAGTTATCGTAACGAGTTGTTATATTTTTAATAATTTCAGCTAGACTACTTTGTTGAACGTCTGTCAGCTGTATCATTTGAGTAATCGCAAACCGAGGCAATAGCAGTGTTTCAAATGGCCATGCAGCCCAATAAGGCACAACCACCAGCCAATCATCGTTTACACAAACCACGCGTTCTTGCTTTTCAATTTCACGTTTTGCGTAATCAAGCAGTAAATTACTTTTATACTTTTCGTAATATCGTTTGAGGTTTTCGTGTTTACGCGCAACCAAACTAGGTAATTTATTTTGTGCCCAAATTTGACCATGTGGATGTGGGTTAGAGCACCCCATTACAGCACCTTTATTTTCAAATACCTGAACCCATTTATAAGTTTTTGATAACTCTACGCATTGCTCTTGCCATGTGCTTACTACATTTGTAACTTGCGAAACACTAAGCTCTGGTAGTGTTTTTGCATGATTAGGCGAAAAACAAATAACACGCGCAGTGCCACGCTCTGTATGCATGCTAAATAGGGGATCGGTTTGCTCCACATCAGGCACACCTTCACGCAAGGCGGCAAAGTCATTAGTAAACACAAAGGTGTTTTTGTAATCTGGATTTACTTCGCCGTTAATACGCGTATTGCCTTTACATAAAAAGCAGCTTTCGTCGTATTCTGGTTTAACCTCAATATCTACACTTTCTTCTTGACCTTGCCATGGGCGTTTAGCCCTGTGTGGCGACACCAACACATATTCATTTAATAATGGGTTTAAACGCCGATGTGGATGCTCTGTCGGGTCAAATTGATTTTGTTGCTCACTCATTGTTTACTTTCCCTAGTTACTGTTTTGAAAGGTACCGGCGTCGAGCACTTGCTTACGAGGAGTAAAACGACAAATATAGTTCCAGTTCCAACTGGCATCGTATTTATGGCACAACCCCCAGCTAATTCCAGGTGCTGGATTTTGCTCAAACCCTTGCGCTGGTCGATATAAGCCTATCGCTTCTGGACCGCCTTTTATATGCGCCATAATTTCAAAATTAATACCGTCCTGAGCAAATTGAATGGTGTTTTTTTCAGGGCCATCGGTTGTTAGCAAACTAGCAATACCCCCTTTATAATTCCAAACAACGACCTCATGACCGCTATTTGAAATAGGGTTATAAGGCGATTTAACATAAGGACCTAATACATCATCAGCAATAGCAACACCGTGTTTTATTTCACGACCACCAAAGTTCATTCCTTCACCTTGGGTTTCGCCTTTGTAGTACAAGTAAAATTTATTATTAAAAAATACTAAACATGGGTCGTGTACTTTATGGCTATCAAAACTACCTTTAGCTGTTACTGCAAAACGACTGTCTTCATCACCAAGCCATTTACCATCTTTGCTTGGGCTTACAATCGGTTTTGGTGATTTTATCCACGGCCCAAATGCAGATTCAGAGTGAGCTATTGCAATATGTTCGTACTGACGATTTGTATAAGGTGTTTGTACTGTTTGATAAACCAAATAATAATGACCTTGATGCGCAAATACTTCAGGGGTAAAAATAGCGCGATCGTCATAGTTACCAGCGTCGCCTCGACTCACAGCGACCCCTTGTTCTTGCCACGTTATGCTGTCTTTTGACGTTGCATGCCAAACTTGCGTTAAATCCCAAGGAAACACTTTTGCACTTGAGTCTTGTGCATTAAAACCAACTGTTTCCCCCTCACCTTTGGTGTACCAACAATGATAAACACCATCAATGTATAAAACAGATGAAGGATCGCGACGTATAACTCCTTCTTCATAGGCAAAATCACCCAGCAACGGTTCCACATCAAATTCTGTCAGCCACTGCGGGCCATATTTATCGTAGCCACGCTCTATTGCACGCTTACTTGCTAAACTTAATTTTTTATCAGACATGTTAATTCCTTACTTACCTAGGCTTATATTTAGCGACTGGTATACGTCAAGAGGTAAAATCGCGCCTTGATGCTGCACAACTTGTGAGGCAACACTGTCAGCCATTTCTAATGCATTTTGAGGGGTTTGTGCGCACATTCTGGCGGCTAAGTAGGTTCCGGCAAATGAGTCGCCAGCCGCTGTACTGTCAACTTGCTTTGCAGCGGGTGTAAACGGACATGACGCTTTAATATCATCTTTGCAATAAACCTGCATCCCGGCACTACCAGCTTTAATAACAATTTCGTCGATATCAAATTGTGTACAGTACTTAACAATCTCTGCACTGCTTGAATGACCGAATAACACACGGTGATCATCAAGACCTGGTAAAACTACATTACTAAGCGCATAAGCACGCTCTAGCCATTCAATAGCGTGGCTTTTTGATTGCCACATACGCGCGCGATAATTAGGGTCGAACGCAATTGTGCAGCCTTGTTTTTTAAGATCAGCTAATAATGTGAGTAAACCTTGTTTAGATTCATCATCTAAAATACCTAAACTAATGCCACTGAAAAACACCCAGTCTGATTCTTTCAAACCTAAATTAAATGGCTTTTGAGTATATAAACTCATCATATGCTTCGCTGCTGATTGATTACGCCAATAATCAAAGCTTCGCTCACCATCAGCATCCGTTGAAATAGCGTAAATACCCACGTTATAGTCTGCTGTTGTAATCACGTTTTGCGTGCTAATACCTTCTTGTTGCCAACATTTGAGCATATTGGCACTCAGTACGTCGCTACCTACAGCTGTAAATAGCGCGCAATTTAGTGTGTTAGCAAAACGCTTTGCATACACAAGAGCATTGTAAGTATCGCCCGCAAATGACTGCTTGCATTCGCTAATACCTGTTGGTACTAGCTCAACCATACATTCGCCAATAGCGAGTAAAGTACTCACACACCCTCCTGTACTTTTTTAGTGTGTAGGCCTTCTAGGTAGACTTCAATTTCTTCTATCGATTTATTTTTAGTCTCTGGCATAAACTTAAATAACAATGCAAAGCCGGCTACACCCGATACGGTATAAAGTAAAAAGATGTTTGCAGCGCCTAAATTACTTAGCTGCCATGGGAAAAACTGCTGAACAAAATAGCTAATTACACTGGCTATAAATGCAAAGGTAGGAATGGCCACACCTCGAATACGAGTCGGGAATATTTCAGAAAATATTACCCACATAATTGGCCCAATCGAAAAGTGAAAGGCTGCAATAAAGCCCGCTATACCAAATGATATAAGTGGCGCGTTTATAGTTGCTGCGCGTGAAATTAAATCGCTTTCAAATAATTGCTGTTGCGAAGCTGTAAGTACGCTCGCTAAAGCCTGCTTAAATTCAATATCACTGTGATACACGGTACCAATTATGTGCTCCAGTCCTGTAATAGAGTTTAACGCTGAAAACGAGGTTATATCTTCAGCCGACAAACTATATTCTGCCTGGCTAAAGCCTAAATAACACATAAACAAACTAATTGTTGCAGCTGCTAATCCCCAAATAACAAGGGGTCTGCGCCCTAACTTATCTATCAAAGCAATAGCTACCACAGTAAATACAATACTGACTAAACCAATTAAAACAGCGTTAAAAAAAGCAGCATCAGTGCCGACTCCCAGTTGTTCAAACACCGTTGGAGCATAAAACATTATGGCGTTAATCCCCGTCACTTGCTGCACAATAGCAATAGTAAAAGCAATAATGACAGCTGTGCGAACACGACTTTCGAGTAGTTGTTTAAATGAAGAAAAATACCCACCTGTTTCGCTGTAATCAACCAAGCTCTCTTTAATACTCTTAAGTTGCTCTTGGGCCAATTCAGTATTTTTATTTAAACGATGCAAGATAGTTATAGCGCGTGTTTCGTTGCCTTTCATAACTAACCAACGCGGGCTTTGAGGAATAGTAAATAATAATAAAAACCATAAAATAGCAGGAATAATCTCAACGCCTAGCATCCAGCGCCATAAATTATCTTGTACATTCCACTGTGTTACCCACTCAAAATTACTGTGAGCTAAATCAACAAGTAAGTAGTTAGCAAAATACGCTGCGGATAATCCAACAACAATATTTATTTGAATCATAGACACTAATTTACCACGGTACTTAGACGGTGCAACTTCGCCTATATACATAGCAGCGACCGATAAAGACGTGAATGCTAATCCACCTATAAAACGAGCAGCAACTAATAGCTCGTAACTTGGCGCGAAAACCGATGCAATTGCCGACAGTATGTATATAAACGCAATGCCTATTAAAGTATTTTTTCGGCCAAACATATTGCATATGTAACCGGTAATGACTAAAGCAAATAGCACACCAAAACCAGGCGCACTCACTACAGTGCCTATTTGAATGTCTGATAAATTGAATTCTGCCGATACAAAACGAACCGTACCTGAAATAAGAGCAGCGTCTAATCCAAATATAAAGCCGCCAAAGGCGACAATAAATGCAAAGAAAAACACATTACGTTTACTACCATTCATACTTTTATCCAACTTTGTTGTTATCATTGTGTGTTGCTTTATATAGAGAATAAAGCGAGTGCTAGTGTCAAAACCCAACATTGTTAACAATTAACCATGAGTAATGACTTCGAGACTATTTCAAAATTAACGCACTTGCAACATCTATTTTAAGAAATCATGCTTTAACTTAAACTCTTTTACAATTAACATTAAAAATTAGTTAAACAAAATCAAAAGTTTATTATAAATAACACATAAAAACAAAAATTGCATATTGTCAACAATATTCAATTTGGTTTTTTTGTTGTATGGTATGTTAAATTGTAATTAAAGGTTGAACAGCAATGAAATATAAAAAGAACATACTACTCACATCGCTCTTACTTGCGCTAAGTGCCTGTAACCAACAAGAAATCAAGGTTGAAAAACCAACCAATGAGCCTACAGAGGTTAATTCAGCAGATACATTAATGTATTTATTTGCTGATGCTGCACACACACAGCTAACCCCAGTTCAATACAAAAGTAATGCAGCCACTGTAAAGGCAGAAAACTCTGTATTAGATGTGACATTTCAATCTAAGAAAAATTCGTACGCTAGTATTGTTTTTTCACCGGAAAAACCTTGGGATTGGAGTGAATTTAGTGATTTTAATCTTGCCTTTGAATTGGCAAACCCAGGAACACACTCTGTACAAATCTATTTAGATATCTCCGATATTGACGGTGCTAACTATACGCGTAGCGTTAATGTGCCGGTAGGTGGATACAACACGTATTACGCAAAACTTGACGGCCACGACCTTGCAACGCCCGATGGCAAAGAAAATGTAGAACTTAACTTTACCTCAGGACTTCGTTCAAACCCTGATACATGGGAGTCTGATGAGGTACAGTTTATTTCTATGTGGGGTAAAAAAAATCTTAACTTAAAAGGCATCGCTAAAATAGCAATTAGCGTGCAAAGTACATTGCATGACAAAGAGCTGGCAATAAAATCTATTTCACTTCGTAAAAACCCTCAATTTAATACTGCTTTTTTAACCAAAATTGTTGATGAATTTGGCCAAAATGCCAAACAAGAATTTTCAGGGAAGGTACATTCAGAAGCCGAGCTATTGAGCGACAAAAAACAAGAAGCAGCACAGTTACTTTCTAAACGCCCTACTAATCGCTCACGCTTTGGTGGCTGGGCAGAAGGTCCAAAATTAGAAGCTACTGGTTATTTTAGAACGGCTAAATATAATGATAAATGGTCATTAGTCGACCCTGATGGCTATTTATACCTTGCAACTGGAATTGATATTATTCGTCTTGCAAACTCAACAACACTAACGGGTTACGATTTTGATCAAGCGTTGTTGGCTAAACCAGCTAATGCAGGTGTAACACCTGAGGATTCAAAAGGGTTAAACCAAGTAAATAAAGAAGCGCTTAAAAGCCGCTTTGTAGCGTCACAAGTGCGTAAAAATTTATTTGAATGGCTACCTGATTATACCGATCCACTCGGTAAACATTTTGGCTATCGTAAAAGTGCGCATTCGGGTCCGTTAGAACACGGCGAAACATATAGCTTTTACGCAGCTAATTTAGAACGTAAATATGGTCAAAATAATGCAGATTACATGCAAAAATGGCGAGAAGTTACCCTCGATAGAATGATTACATGGGGCTTTAGTTCATTAGGCAACTGGACAGATCCAAGCTACTACGATAATCAAAAAGTGCCCTACTTTGCCAATGGTTGGATTATAGGTGATTTTAAAACCGTATCAAGCGGCAACGATTTTTGGGGAGCCATGCCGGATGTATTCGACCCTGAATTTACAGTGCGTGCTAACGAAACCGTTAGTGTTGTTGCAAAAGAAGTTAAAAATTCGCCTTGGGCAGTAGGTGTATTCATTGATAACGAAAAAAGCTTTGGCCGCCCTGATTCAGTCAAAAGCCATTATGGAATTGTTATTAATACCTTAGGCAGAGACGCTAAAACAGTGCCTACTAAAGCTGAATTTTCTCGTTTAATGAAAGAAAAATATACCGATGTCGCTAAGCTTAACAAAGTATGGCACTTAAACCTTGCCTCATGGGTTGAGTTTGACAAAGGTGTAACGGTTGATATTAAAAACGAAGAACAACTGAGTGATTTTGCTATTTTACTTACAGCCTATGCCGACAAGTATTTTAGTGTTGTAGATGCTGCTATGGATAAATACCTGCCAAATCATATGTATTTAGGAGCACGCTTTCCTGATTGGGGCATGCCAATCGAAGTGGTTAAAGCATCTGCTAAGTATGTAGATGTAATAAGCTTTAATGCATACAAAGAAGGCTTAAGAGAAGATAAATGGGCATTTTTATCACAATTTGATAAACCAGCAATTATTGGCGAATTTCATATTGGCGCATCTGACTCGGGTTTGTTTCACCCTGGGTTAATACATGCAGCTAACCAGCAAGACAGAGCAAAAATGTATACAGATTACATGAACTCAGTCATCGACAACCCTTACTTTATTGGCGCACATTGGTTTCAATATATCGACTCGCCAATTACTGGTAGAGCCTACGATGGCGAAAACTATAATGTTGGCTTTATTAGCGTTACAGATCGCCCCTATACTGAAATGATTGAAGCCGCTAAAGCGATGAATGAGTCTATGTATGAGCGACGATTTAAAAAATAATTGCACATTCATCATTTAATTGTATATTTATTGGTCTGTTGTAATGTGTTAACAATAGACCATTCCTTTTTTTTTATATACACTGAGATAAGTACATGATCTTAACTCGAATAACGACTATTTATTAACCGTAGCTAAGGTCACATAAAGTAAATTAAATCTAGGAATAAATATGGCTGGTAACAGAGCAACAAAAATTTTGTCTGTAAAAGATCAAATCGCTGAACAATTACGTTCAGATATAATCTCTGGTGAAATGCCACCACAAACTAAGTTAAATGAAAAAGAGCTGGCAGAGCGCTTTGGTCTCTCCAGAGGTCCAATTCGAGATGTGATTTTGCAATTAACAAAAGAAGGTCTGTTGATTTCGCGAAATAATTGCGGCGCATCAGTCAACAGCGTACTAGAGCCTAAGCTACAACGTTTAATGATTAAACTTCGTCGCAGCATAGAAGAGTACGCAATCACAGAGTTAAACGGTAATTTAACTGAGCAAAACATTGCTGAACTTGAAGGTATCTTAGCATCTCTAGAAGACGCACTCGATCGCGAAGATTATACCGAAGTAACTAAAATCGATATTTCGTTTCATCAGTATTTAATATACCAAGCTGGGGGCGAAGAGCTTGTTAATATTTGGTACCCGTACGTAATGCGTATGCGCTTAAACTATAAGCGAATTACTTCAAGCTCTGAGTGTGTTAATGAGCATCGCGCTATTTTAGAAGCACTTAAAGCTCAAGATAGCGCCGCAGCAGTTAAGGCTGTAAAACATAATATCAAGTAACTACTTTCGAAGTCATTTTGATACTCCGTTATATAAACTAGCGGCTATGAAGTCATAAGGGCATGTTGATCTTTGTGGATTGAAATTTGTTCAATCTAGGAGCCGATTTAATCGCGGCCCGAGATTTGTAGTCTAGTGGGCTACCGAGCAAAACCTCCGCATCCAGCTCACGCCCCTTACCATCATCCATGTAGGTAAGAAAGAGTAAATCGCCCTAGTTTATATAAATTTCAGTTATAAAAAACTACCCTTTATTTATTACATTAAATGCATGAACACTCAATATCACTGAACGAGCTTTACACGCATTGAAACTGATGCGCTACGCCCTAAATTATCAACCACTCTTACGTCAAATTCGCCTACTTGCGGGTGCCAGAAAAAAGGCGTATCTCGCTCTACTTTACCAACAAAGCTGTTATCTACAAACCAATATAAAATACGTGAATCTGTATCTGTGATTGCGCTAAAAGGCAGGCCTTCTTGCTTCAATTTACTGGCTCTTATCGTGTAGCTAATTAAATTACTCGGGGATGTAATACTCGGTGCTGAGCCTCGTGTACTCGTGTCATTAATTAAGCATGAATCTAAATAAGGTGGAGGCTGGCGTTTAACAATACCTGCTTGTTTAAATAATCTGACTAAGTCAGATGGCCAAAATTCATAAACTGCTTTTGTCGTTGTAGATTCATCATACTGACAAGCACGTAATCCTGATGCTTTATCAATATAAATTTCACGATGTACATCGGACACTTTAATTGGCGACTTACCTGGAATAAAAAGCCCTTTTTCTGTTTTAGGGCAATGCACATTAGGTAAATCACCTGTTGTTGAACAAATATCTACTTCTGTAATATTTAAACCACCTGGTTTTATATTGCCTTTGATTAAGCCGTAACTATCTAATGAACGTATTATTTCAAAAAATAAAGGCGCGGCTGCTTGTCGCCCAATAAAAGATGGGTGCCCTTCTCCTGAGAAATTACCCACCCATGTAGCTAAAACATACGGACCAACAATACCTACTGACCATGCATCGCGAAAAGCAAATGAAGTACCTGTTTTCCAATATACAGGATATGATTGTCTTCTTTCTTTTTGAAATGAAATTTCATCAACTGCACTATTTTTACTTAGCATTTGTAAAGTCAGGTAGGCTGCCTCTGGGCTGATGAGTTGCTTAATATGATTGTTTTGATTATTTGGGTTGTTTTGGTTAATAACAGTGGCGTCTTTTTTTAATATAACTTCATCCTTATACACCCCTAAATTAGCTAACATAGCGTATAACTTAACGAGCTCTAGCATCGTTACTTCACTGCCGCCCAGCGCAAGCGCTAAACCATAAAACTCTTTGGGCTGAAGCTTTTTAACATCGGCTGCAACGAGTAAATCGTATAGCCCAACATTTTGTAAGCGATACATCAAATTAACAGCAGGCACATTACGGCTCAGCACTAGCGATTCAGTAGCCGATATAGGCCCTAAAAACTGCTGATCGTAATTCTCTGGTGTATATCCTCCAAAGCGTTTGGGGGCATCTTTTACAAGCGTTAATGGATGAATTAACCCTTCCTCTATAGCAAGCGCATAAATAAATGGTTTAAGGGTTGAACCTGGTGAACGCTTAGCTCTTACACCATTTACTTGACCGCTAATGTCATTATTAAAAAAATCCACAGAGCCTAATTCAGCAACTACTTCCATAGTTTTATAATTTAGTAAAATAGCAGACGTATTACTAAGCCCGTCTCTATGCCTGCGATTAATGTAATTTCTTGCATGGCGCTGAAGTAAGTTTTGTAAATTAAGGTCTATCGACGTTTTATATTCTCCAGGCTTTAGGTGCGGGTACTCGCTTTGTAAATTATTAATAAAATGTGGGGCTTCAAAAGGCAAGTCTGAAGAGGCATATACCTTTATCGGTAATTGCATAGCTGCTAGCCAGTGTTTATCGTCTGGGTACTTTTCAAGCCAACGAGTAAACAGTTTTTTTCTTGTTTCTAGCAATACCAGTTTAGCCGATTTTTTAATGGGATTTCGTTTGGTTGGGTTTTGCGGGATTAAGCTAAGTAATAATGACTCAGGTAAATTAAGATCAATAGCTGGTTTCTTAAAATAAATTAAACTGGCTGCACCAACACCTTCAATATTTGATCCATAAGGCGCTAAGTTAAAATACGCCTCGAGTATTTGGTTTTTACTGTAGTGTCGCTCAATTTGTAACGCTCGAAGTATTTGTTCTACTTTTCCAAAAATAACATGCGTGTTCATCCCAAAGTGTAACCGGGCTACTTGCATTGTTATTGTTGACGCACCGACTCGGTGACTTCTTTTAATATAGCTAGTATAAAACGCATTTATTAAAGCAATAAAATCGACACCAATATGCTCATAAAAGTCTTGGTCTTCATACAGTAAAGTAGCTTGTTGAATGCTCAAAGGGATTTTATCTATTGGCGTCCATAATCTATATCTATCGTCTGCGGCTAAATTTAAACGAAGTAATTTATCACTGCTATCGTAAAAAGCCGTTGAGTAAGCATTGGGCTGGGTAATATCAGGCTTTGGAGTAAATAAATACAACAGCACTGCAAGCAGTGCTGTTGTAAAAAAAGCCGTTTTTATTATAAAACTAAGCTTTTTATTTAGCGGCGGTAACATCAAAACGACCCGATTTTGAGTGCGCTTTAATACTTAAATCATACATAGATTCAGCATAAGCCGATGGCACTACAAAGCTGCCAGATGCAGTAGCCTTAACTTTGTAAGTAAGCTCAGTCATGCTATCGCCAAAGCTGCCATACAATATAACGCGATCCTCTCGTATATCTTTATAATCAGAGGTCCAGCGATTATAACTATTGCGAACGCTGTCTCTGAGTACTTCAAACCCACCAGGTAGTAAATCAATAACAGCAACATCCGAAATATTTTTACCCGTTGTACTACGCACTCGTAATACAACGTTTAGTTCTTGACCTTGAACTGCGGTGGTTACAATATTACCTTTATCGTCTTGGTATTCTCTGACAACTTCCAAGCCATTACTTAATGACTTTTGTGGCACGTTTGTATCAAAACCAGCTTGGCTCATCATGTAAAATGAACGAGGTGGCGCTAATACATCAAGCGTTTTAACGTCATTTAAAAACGAGGCTTTAGGATAAGGTGTATAGGTTACGTCTAATGCCTTTTTATCTCCCTTTGTCGTTGTTGCCATTATTTTTACATCTTCAGGCTGGGCTTGTGATAACGCAACTTTTGAGTATGCCGTCATAGCAAGTACCGACCAGGCAGACGACAACGTGTTGTAGTCTCCTTCAAAAATAGGGTCTACTACATTAAACAAATCATCTTTAGTTAACTGCTTTAAGCGAGCCGGAAAATGTTTTGATAATAAATAAATATACTGTCCGTCGTGAGCTAGACGAGAGTCGTAAGCGCCCCAATTATCGTGTTGCGTATTTTGCCCAATTTTATAGCTATTGATCAGTGCTTGCGCTTTATCGCTTGCACGTAATAGCTGATAAGTTGCGCCCATAAACGCGGACGTTATATCTTGCTGCCATACTTTGCTATTACTCGCATTTACGCTTTTTTCTAAATCAGATAAGTAATTAGTTGTCACCTCACCTTGTCGTGTTAGCAAATAAATAGCATAAGCGCGGTTTCTGTCATTCGTCTCTAAAGATCCGCTCGCTATACTGCGTACACCTTCAAAACCACTGCTCCACATATCATAAGGTATTGCTACGCCCGCTTCTTTTGCATCTAATAAAAAATGCATAACATAAAGAGAAGAATAAATAGATGCACTAGAATTACCCGGCCATAACATAAATCTGCCATCAGGTAATTGACGTTGACGAAGGGTGTCTATTAAGTTGTTTATACGCTCATGTTTATAAGATACATCGCCCATATAACTTGGGTGCTCTAAATAACTCAGCACCGGAAACACACTACTCACTACTTGCTCGGTACACATATGAGGAAAGTTATCTAAATAACTAATAAGACCATCAACAAGCGCTAACGGGCTTTGTGAAGCGGTAATATTATTTTGTGCTAAATTAGCATATAGCTGTCTCGAAACCGCTATTTCTTTTTTACCTGATTCACTAAAGCCACTTTCAAAACTACTAACAAATGCAACCGCAGGGCGCACACTTAACGTAGCTGTACGTTGGCTAACATTGTCACCCGACAGCGCAGTAAATGTAATTGATGCAGCGCCAAGCTTATCGAGCACTTTTACTCTAAACGTTAATGTGTCTTCTGAGTTTTCATCAATATTTAGCGTTAGTTTTTTATCACTTATTATTTCAATGTTGCTTGAAGCAAGCGCCTCTACCGTAATTGGCAGTTGTTTACCTGAATCCTCAACGCCATTGGCAATACCAAGTACAATATCAAACTCATCGCCAGGTGCCGCTGTCGTTAATACATTGGGGCTTAATACAAAAGGCCCTTTTACTAGTGTTGTACTTTCTTTAACACCAACACCCTCGTCATTTACGGCAATCGCGATTACACGTACCTGACCTGCAAAAGTATCTGGAATAGTGAACGTATGCTTTTTTGTTTTAGCATCAGCCGATAAAATACCAGACCAAAATGCGACTGGTTTTTGTACCTTACGAGAAAACGGGTTAAGTTGCTTGCTCTTGCGGTTCAATGCCATTGATTCAGCATAACCACCACCGGCAGCTGCAAGCTCTTGCACTAGTTTAAATTCAGGTAAAATAAGATCAACAATTTGCATAGTGCTAACTTCTAAAGCACGTTTTTGTAAGAAGTGATTTAACGGCTTTGGCGTCCGATAATTCGCCACTTGTAAAATGCCTTCATCTACAGCAAATAAAAGAACACGTGACGGTGATTTGGCACTATATGAAATGACTAAATCGTCACCTGGTTTTACTTTATCAGGTATGTTTACGTCAAAATCTATTGCACGTTTACTACGGTCAATCGCAAATGGTTTAACTGCGTAGCTTAGTGGGCTTGTAAATATTTCTTTCGATTCAAGGCTTCGAACAAATGAAACATTAACATACGCATTGCCTTCTATCCCTTTAGGTAGCGTTATTGTTTGTATGCTACTTGTTGTTTTACTCTCAAACCATTTAAAAGCGTGTACTTTATTGGTTTCAATTGTAATTAAACCCGAGCCAACATAAGGCGCTACAATACTTATTTCAATTGTTTCGCCAGGTTTGTAATCCGGTTTATTTAATTGCACTTGCAGTTCAGCATTTTTTTCAAGCTTACCCGCTATGTTACCCGTACCGGTTACCGTAAACGATACTCTACTGACGGTATTTCCTTCGCCGTCAACGAGTTCTACTAAGTAATCACCTGGCTCAGCAGTGGGTAATTCGTAGTCTGCGCCATCTTCTTTAATGTAAAACGGATTGCTTGATACCTGTTTGTTTTTTCTAACCGATTGGTACTTATAAGTGCCGTTATTTTGTTGCACCAACGTAGATACATATTGTTGTTCTATTAAATTTATTGATAAGTCATCACGAGCAACTTGCTCAGTTTCTGAATTAATATTAATAAATTTTACAACACGTTTTGACTCTTTTGATATGTAGCTTAAATCGCCATCGGCTTTATAACCAACTAACTGCTTAACGGGTGAAACAAGCACCGAGCTGCTTGCGCGAACACTTTTACCACCGCCTTCTTCATACCCT
Source organism: Pseudoalteromonas sp. SWXJZ94C (assembly GCF_015864385.1). Classification (NCBI taxonomy): domain Bacteria; kingdom Pseudomonadati; phylum Pseudomonadota; class Gammaproteobacteria; order Alteromonadales; family Pseudoalteromonadaceae; genus Pseudoalteromonas; species Pseudoalteromonas sp. SWXJZ94C. The sequence continues at coordinate 16,140 of NZ_JADYXF010000012.1, read as the reverse complement.
TGTACTGCAAAATTTAACTGATAAGTACCTGCCTCATAGCGGGTTAAGTCAATATCAAACTCTGCCTTGCCTTGTTCATCAGTTTTGGTTTCGGTTAATGATTCATTACTGTGTCTAATATTTTTCCCTTCACTGTGGGGATCAGAAAACACATAATCTTTGTATTCATTAAAGTAAAAACCAGCTGGTGATAAACGTAAATCAGCGGTAACGCGTCTATTTTGAGCTGGTGTACCAAATAAGTTTTGAAGACTCACCAATGCTTTAAATTTTGAGCTGTTTACCCAGCCCTTAGCAGATGACTGAGAAAATTGACTGCTAATTTTCAATCTATCGGGCACAAACTCTTCAACTTTAAACTCAGTACTGCCTAATTGATCGCGGCTATTATTATTTTTAATAAGTTGCACCGATACATAATACGTTCCTGTGTTGGCGCTACTTTGTGTTTTAAAGTCAAAATCAAGCAACCCATACTTATCCAAGCTCACACGTTTATTATAAACAGTTGCCCCTTTAGGATCGGTAATTATAAGCTCAAGCGGTATATCGCCCAGTTTTGCAAAGTTTTGTTGCTTAACAATCGTGGCAAGTTTAACGCTATCGCCTGGTCGATAAATTCCACGGTCAGAAAAAACAAACGCATCTATTTTATTACTGCCACTGAGCCCCGAACTTACACCGCCGGTATCAAACCGAGAGTAGTTAACCATTCGAGCATAGCGATTATAAGGAATAAAAGACATGTCATTTTTAGTTTCTACTACAAAAGCAACGGGAGTTTGGTCCTCTATAAACCACGTTGTGTCTTCGAAAAACGCGTGCCCTTTAGAGTCGGTTTTAGTATTTAAAATAACTAATCCGTTTTTTCCCAGTAACGACACCTTCGCTTTTGCTACCGGTTTTCCTGTTTCAATAGATTGGACAAATATATCGCGAGATCCATCAGCATTGTTTTTTACCAAAATACCTAAATCAGTAATAAGAATAAGTCGTTTTTCTTGGGGTCCATATACGTAATTATCTTCTGTATTTAACGCTTGAGCATTTATAAAAAACAAGCCTAAACCAAGTGACTCATTATACTTACTACTCAAATCAATAGATGAATAAACCGCTTTTTTTGGATGCTGTGGTTTTAAATTAACTTGTCTGGTAAAAATTGAACTTATGTTTTCTTCTGTAAAGTAATAATTATTAAATTCTGGATTAGAAATATCACCACTGGTTTGACTTATAAGGTGGTTAATTTGATTGGCTTCTACCCTACCTACTTTAACTTGAAGTGCGTTTACACCACGGGTCAAAAATGACAATTTATGGTCGCCATTTTTTGATAATATAGACCCCTTAGACATAATATTTACTTGTGTCGGATACGCCGGCGTATCTAAAATAGTGTCGTATTTATTCACCATCGTAAACTCGCCCGTCGACTTTAACCCCTTATCAATCGCAATATAAACTTGTTGATTTTGTGGGGCGTCAAACGTAAAACTGTGTAACTTAGTTGTATCTTGCGCGGTAGGAATCGCATGTAACTTAACTTTTTTAGATTGCTTAAGCACTGCATCAGTTATCTCTCGTGGGCTACTGAAGTACTTATAATTACCTTTTGAATCTTTTGTCGGTAATACGTAAGCAATCGTTTTACTAATAACATCTTGCGACGAAATATCGTCTGTGAAGTCTAAAACAAGTGTTTGTTCGGGCTCCCCTTGCGTATTTTTTACCATCAACACATTGGCAGTATTTACTCTAAAAAAGCTATTTACACTTGGGATCAACACAGCGTCTTTAATCTCTGCTGTTGTTTTAGAAGGACCCATTACCGGCTTTACACCGCTATTAAGAACAAAATACAGATAGCTTTCGGTATCTTGAATACGTATTTGCTCTGAAGTAATGTAAATCTCTCGTTGATGCTTGTCGTAAGTAACATCAAATTTATATTGTGCGAGTTCGTTTTTGCCATCTTGCTCAAGCGATTGAGTCAGCATTAGATTATTTTTTATCGTGCTGATATCTGTTGGGTGAGTCGCATTTAATGTTGCAACCACCTTGTGACTTTTTTTAACGTTAGGGTCTTGATAGAAAGCGAGTGAGCTAAGCGTTAGTTCAAAATCGGGAGTTTTAAATACATGTTCATTATCGCTTAGGTGTATATCGCTTTTAAAAATAGACGAATCAAAACGTACTTTATATTCTTGTCCTGCTGACCAATCTTGTTTTGGGATAAATTTAAGCTGGCTTTCACTATTCCAAGACCATTGTCCAATTAGCTCTGGCGTGACTTTTATACCTTTGGGAATCACTTTGCCAACAAGCGCAAGCTTTGCGACCGAGTAAGACACTGCATCCGTATTTTCTACATCATCTAAAACAGGAGCAAAATCTATATAAAGCGGTTCAGGGTTTAAAACATCAGATAAAGTGGTAACAGCAGGTGTAGAGTGAGTTGCTTTGTAACTAATTGGCTGTGGTAAGGAAAGGAAAAAACAATAGCCTGCTATTATTACTATCAGCATTAGCACGGCGCTAAAAAATGCTGTTTTGCGCTCTTTAGCAAACCTAAGCACATTATTTATAGCAGTAATTAACCATTTCGGTTTATGCCAAATAATGACACCAAATACATTTAAAATAACAAAAAACGTGGTCAGTAAAATCCACACACTGCCAACTGTTTTTTCGGTTACATTTACGTTGCCAAATAAGCTTACAACCAAACCAAACAAGCCCGTGCCTATAGCTGAAAAAACAATACTCATAAATAAGCTCGCTATTTTGGGAGCGAGTTTACTTTGTTTAAGATTAACCTCTTTTGGGTTAGCCTCTTTTGAATCGGTTTTTGTATTCACGTTCAAAATCCTTTTTCTTTATACTGCAATATCAATAAATGAGAAAACTCATATTTATAATCTGATTATTTTTAATCTGGTTATTTATATTCTTCTGGGACGAAACGGTAATGCCCCGTAATTTTAAAATCGAAAAGCATGTCGCTTTTTTCAGGTCCTCGTCCAATATTATGAACAATTAATGGATTCCCTGTGTCTTTTGCTAACTCATTCACAACCATACCAATATGCGGCAAATTACCTGGCAGCATCCACGTTACAATGTCACCCGTTTTATAATCTTTCGCGTTACTTGATTTAGTGAGCACTTGACCATGATTTTTAAAGTAAGCCTGTAAATTTGGCACACGGCGGTGATCTATATTTTTATCAGGTTTGGATAAACCCCAAATACGCTTAGAGGGATATAGCTCAAAGCTTTTTAGCATGTCCTCATGCACAAGCTTTTGCAAATCAATACCTAATAGTCGATATGATCGAATAACAACATCGGTACACACCCCTACATTAGCGGGCACATCGCCACCAGGATATGCAATGGAGCGATAAGCACCATCGTAAGTAACGTTGTGTGTTGTTCTTTCAAGTAACGCAGCCACAATATCGTCATCAAACGATGCGGCATAAGCATTTACACTAAGTAAGCTCAGTAAAAAAACTGTAAAGCGTGTCATATCAATCCTTTTTAAAATATTAATTAACTACAGCGCTTGAACTACGTGTTCAGGCACGTTTATTTTCTTGCCATTATTTGTAAAGTGCTTATCAAGACCATACGCCATGACTTCAAGTGGTGCAGCATCATAACCAACCTGCTGAATTTCGGTTATGTAACGCAACATAAAAGCCTCGGCGCCAAGTTCACTCCATTGGGCTACGTGAACAAGTTCATGAAAATGCACAGCTAAATTATCAGCCACGTAAGGAAGCATGTAGTAAGTGTTTTTGTATGTAGTACCAGCCGCATCCATGTCAATAAAATCGCCTAGCCCCATTTCACGCAAAAAAGGAAAGTTAGGTTTGGGGATTTCATCGACAACAACGTAAAAGGCATTTTTTAAAAATTCAGTAGGATAAAACCCAGCAAACTCACTGGCAAATTTTTCACAGCTAATTCTTTGGGTTTTATATTTAATATTTGTTGCATCAATCCATTGTTCTATTTGTTCGAGCATGTCCATTCTCTTAATCATCAATGTTTGTTGGCTTGACATTTCCCATTGCGATACAAGCCGATAAGTTAAATGATACCAAAACCAAGGCAAATAATCGAACTCCAAAACCTAAAAAGTGAACACATAATAGTCTCGAGTTGTAGTTCATTCCTTATTTCATAGGTATGAGCATTAACTAATTCACACGAACAATCAGTGGGTGTAAGTAACGCTAATTAATAAAAAACTTATTTTAAATCGTGTAACCATTTTACTAATTTTTGAATATGCCCGCTTGAACATAAGATTAAATGGCAAGCTTGTATGTAACCCATTGAGTGCAAAACGTTTAGTGTTTCTGTCGGTAGTTGTTGTAGTGTATCTGCGGCAATAGAATACAAGCCATTGTAGCCTTGTGTTTTGCCATTTGATTTAGTGATGTTTAGCTGCACTGCTTCAATTAAATCGTGTTTTAGTAAGGTATTGATAAAAGCGGTTGTACGTTCGCCGCCATGCATAAGCTTTATCAATTGCTCACTCACATTATTTAGATATGTGGTTGGCTCCCCTGTTTCGTTAAATAACCGTGTTCCCTCACTATTATTTACTCTTGGGTGTTGTTCGTTAATTGTAACAGCGAGATCTGTTTGCTCGGTCTTGTTAGTAAGTTTATTTCCTATTCCTAGCTTAAATGGTTGTCGCTGTAAGTGTAAAGGTACGTAAGTGGCAAGCCATATATCATTTTGTAAAAATAAGTTTTGCCCCTCATCAAAGCCAGTTAAAGCATATAGTTCAAACTGGCCAGTTTGATTGTTCTTCATAAAATAGACTGGGTAGTCTAATGCAAGTTGAGCAAGCTCATCGGCAACAACCGGAATGTAGTTTACTGCTTCGCCGTATTGTGTACCGCGTTCAGTTTTAATGCGAGTGTACTTATGTGTATTTTTATCGAGTAATACTGAGTTTGTCATAGTGTGTCGCTCTTATGTTTTAACTATATTTGCTGCATACCAAATTGATTAATTTGCGCTAATAATGCTTTATTGGTAGGTAATTTATTAAGTAATTTTTGGGTGTATTGCTGGTTGTTATTAACAAGCGCAATGGCCTTTTTAAAATAACTTTCTGAGTTGCCATACAGTTCGCTTGAGCCTGTAAACCCCATGCCATACATGACATATTGATAGCTTGCTGCTGGAAACACTTCTTGTGAATGATCAAAGTGGTTATCGCTTGGTGTATGATATTCCCAAAGTGATAAGTTATCTTTTAAGCTTTGTGGAATAGTATTTTGATGACAGTGCGCTTGCCAAAATGGGCTGTCGGTTCGTTTACTCAACATATAATGCAACTTTAAAAAGTCGATTATTCGCTCCCATCGGTAACTAAATATGCGGTTAAAACGCTGCGCTGTTATATTCATTACATGCCTATTGGCCGGAAATTGCTGCGCAACAAAATTGGCTGATATTTCTACCAGTAATAAAGCAGAGGCTTCCAGTGGCTCCAAAAAACCAGCTGAGAGGCCTACTGCGACACAGTTTTTATGCCAAAATTTTTCACGATGTCCTGGTTCGAAACTAAGCTTTTTAACTTTGTATTCGCTTTGCTGATCTTTATTAATATTTAAGTAATCAAATAATTGCTGCTTAGCATCTTCATCACTAATGTGTTTACTAGAGTACACATGCCCTATTCCACGGCGTGTTTGTAATCCTATATCCCAAATCCAGCCCGATGTTTGTGCTGTAGATAAAGTATGCGAGCATATTGGTTCGTCATCTTTGTATGGCATGTGTATGGCAAGCGCACTATCAGCAAATAATACATCTTTACAAGATTTAAACCCGACCCCTAAGTTCTCACCTAGTAATAACGATTTAAAGCCACTGCAATCAATAAATAGATCCCCAGCTATCTCTATTTTATTATTAAGGCTAACGCTTTTAATATCGCCATTTGTGCAATTGTTTACACCAACGACAGTGCCTACAATGTGTTTAACATTAAGATTATCAATGCAGTGGTTTTTTAAGAATGTAGCGAATAAGCCTGCATCCAAGTGATAAGCATAATTTGCTATTGCACTAAATTCGGGTGTGGTGATTTGTTTGGGAGCTAATCCACTTTCGCATATTGATTGCTGCGCACTTACATACTGGGCAAAAGGAGGTTGTGCGTTATTAATATTAAGCCAACTGGTGGCTAAATTATTTTCAAACATATCCGTAGGTAGCTCAAGCGGGTGATAATAGTAATCATCATTTTCTCCGGTTACCCACTTAGCAAATTTAGCACCTTGCTTAAACGATACATTACATTTTTTTATAAATTCAGTTTCACGAATACCCATGTCTTTAAGGGTTCTGCGCATTGTAGGCCAAGTTCCTTCGCCAACGCCAACTGTAGGAATATCTGAGGACTCTAACAGCGTTATATTTATTTTTTTGCTGTGATGTTTTTGCAAATACGCCGCAATTATTCCTGCACTTAGCCATCCTGCAGTTCCACCGCCAACTATTACTATTGATTTAATATCATCGTTCATAGCAACCTCGTTAGTTAAAAAGCAAAACGACAGCGCTGAGCTGTCGTTTTGTATTATTTGTCAAAAACTAACTTACCATTTAGCACTTAAGCCAATGCTAAAGCGCGGACCATATTGCTCAGCAGATACTAATTGCTCTGCAAAACGACCATGGCGGCGTGTTGTTTCATTAGTTAAATTAAGTGCATCAAAGCTAACACCCAAGGTGTCGTTAATGGTGTAATTAAAACTAAAATCTAGCTGACCGTACGCCTCTGTAAATGTAGGCTCAGTTCCCAAAGACAGTAAGAAATCATCGCGCCAGTTATAGGCTAAACGAACTTGGTAATCATCGTTTTCGTAAAAGCCGACCAAATTACCTGAGTCGCTTAGTCCTGCTAGTGCAATTGTTTGGTCAAAATCATACGGTTTAAACGATTCATCGCTATTAACTATCGTATAATTAGCAACGACGCCAAAGCCTGTATCAGGCACCATGTACTGCGCATTTAATTCCCAACCATCTACTTCACGATTTTGAAGATTATCTGGCGTTGCAATATCAAATGTAACAATCGGGTCTGACGCTTGGCTTAAACATGCTGGGTTAGGTGTATCTGAACTATCAGGACAACCAGGGCGGGGGTTAACACTTGGATCGCGTAACGGCTCGCCATTTACATCATTTAGCGTACCTTGCACTACGCCTGCACCAATGAAGTTTTCAACAAACTTTTTAAAGTAACCAACCGATGCATAGCTTCCGTCGTCTCCATACCACTCAACTGAAAAATCAAAGTTATCTGACGTAATTGGCAATAAGTTAGGGTTACCTTGCGATGCATTAAATGGTCCTTCAGGACGGGCGTTAATGGTAGTTGATGGGAACATACCACCAATACCTGCACGGGCTAATGTACGACTATATGAAAAACGAGTTTTAAAGCCGTCATCTAAGTCGGCGCTTATATCAAAGTTTGGTAATATACGTGTATAACCACCTTCAAGCTCCTGCGGTGTTGCTGTTGCAGCAAATACAGGGCGAAGCTCTTCAGCATGACGATAGTTAAAAGCAACAACCCCAGGCTTGACTGAATAACCTGTTACATCGGTGTCTTCGTAGCGCACACCGACATTCATATCAATTGGAATATCGTTAAATTCGGTTTTAAGATCAAATGATACATATATCGCGAGCGTTTGCTCCTCAACCCCATTTGTAGAAATATTTGGCTCAATAAATAATCCTTCATCTCTGACAATATCTACAAAATCGTTGGCACTGTAACGTGGAATAAATGGAAATAGCTGATCCGAACCTGAAAACTCATCAGCAAAGTCACCTTGTTCATCAAAGGTTAGCCCTAGGTTGTCTAGGGGAATATCGACAAATGAAAACTGCTCAGAAAGATAAGTATCAATTTGGTAATCGGTATACATTACACCAAAATTAATAGCGCTGAGTGCCCCACTCTTCAAATTCTCCCATTGTCCACTTGCATGATACTGCTTAATGGTATTTTTCATTTCATAGCCACGGCGCTGATATAAATCAGATACGATATTAGCAGGATCGTATGCACCGCCTGGCAATGTAGAGTCATCGACAGTAATACTCGGAATATCACCCGAAAAGTTAGCACCAATTGATTTAACAGAACCAGGTACATTTTTTAAGTTAGCAATCGTTTCGGCAGTATCTCCATCAGGGTTTGAGTGCGATGTAGAGTTATGAGCGTCAAACGTAAGTTTCAATGAATCGCTGGCTTGCCACGCTAAGTTAAGGCCTAGTGAATCATTTTCTTTTTTTTCGTAGAGTTCCCACGCCCAAAAATTCAACTCATCATTTGCATTTTTAATATCGACTAAAGTGCCATTTTCATCGGCGGTGCCTGTTGGGTTATCGAACCAAAATGCCATTTTATTTGTGTTACTAATTTCTTCAAAGCGCGATAAAGTGTAATCAAGGGTAGCCGTTAAGTTGTCACTAGGAGCGTACTGTAAAACCAACTGCGCATTTTGGCGTTCTCGCTTAGTTTCAAAGCGCTCCATTTCTGGCGTCCAAGGTACCCAATAAGTACCAGTTGGATTAGCTGTTGTATCAATTGCACTGCTATCAACACCTGCAGCATTTGCTCGGTTACGCACCCAACCTTGCGATGTGCCTACGCGCTCTCGGCCACTTTCTCGCTCTGAATGCGACAGGGCAAGTAAAACACCAAACATATCATCAGCGAATGTTTGGCTAACCATTCCCGAAATTTCTGGTGTTACGTTTGATTTCTCTGAACTGGTGTCTTTAATTGCCTTTGCATTTGCAAATGCTTTAAAACCGTCAAAATCAAATGGTTTTGCTGTATTTATATTAATCGTTGCGCCAATACCGCCTGAGGCCACATTCGCTTTGCCCGTTTTATAAACGGCTACGCCCGACACACTTTCAGCCGCTATTTCTCTAAAGTTAAAGCTGCGTGAAACACCCGCCTCTTGCAATACAGAGGAGTTAGGCATTTGACGACCATTTAAGGTGACAAGGTTAAAACCTGGACCAAAACCACGGACACTAACTTGGTTGCCTTCATTGTTTGCACGGTCGATTGATACACCACTTATACGTTGCAGCGATTCAGCTAAGTTAGTATCAGGTAACTTACCAATATCTTCAGCTGAAATAGCATCAACTACGCCTGATGAATCTTGCTTTATTGAAGCAGATTTACTTAATGCGCTTCTGATACCTGTTACTTGGATAACTTCAACATCACTTTGTACAGTTGTCTCGTTTTCCTGTGCGGCATAACTTACAGGAGACGTTATCAGCATTGCTGCGCAAATCGCATTTAATTTAAATTGTGTGTTAGTCATTTTTGCACCTAAATATTGTGTTTATTACGTGTAATCGTTGACGGATTATTTACGGGATGATTATTGTCATCATAATATTGTTAACAATTAACTTTACAATAAATTAGTTTAGCTAATTAAGTCAAACAAATTGACCATTTATTTTACAGTTAGCGTTGGTTTTTTATTCGACATTGTAAGCAAGCAGTAAAGTACTGAGACTTATGCATGACTGTTGAGCGGGTTGCTCCCTACAAAAGCGCTAGTTGGTATTAGCGCTCTAATAATGAGGTTATTTTTTGGGCGGTATTTTTAAGCTCGCTAATTACACTGTGTTTATTAGCGTGAGTGTTTAGGGTTGAGTCAAAAGAAGAAATGGTCAATGCAGCTATTAAATTTGCATTAGGCCTGCCAATTAAGACACTAAAATCGTGTACTCCGGCGATAAGTGGATTGCTTTGCATTATGTGCCCTTGCACTTTGATTGTGTTTAGCTCATTTAATAATGCTTTATAGACGTCTTTACTAGCACTGTAAATTTCATCGTGTTCGATAAGCATTTGCCGCACTTCTTCATTACTGTTGGCTAAAAGCAGTTTACCAGCGCTTGAGCTACTAAGTGGAAATAAAGCCCCCTCTGCAATACTCAAATGCATAGGGCTTTTGCTACGCGCTTGCACTACCACCATAGCTTGGCTTTGATAAAGCATACTTAGATGACATGACTGTTCAATATTTACAGCTAGATCTTCCATATGTGGCAAGGCCGATTTTAGTACATTATCCATTGGTGAAATACTTCGCGATAAATTATACAACTTTAATGACAAATGATATCGACCAGAGGTTTCAGAGCGAATTAGATAACCGCGTTTTTCAAGCCCAACAAGTACTCTATAGACTTCGTTAGGTGTTTTTAAAATACCAGCCGCTATCTCACTTTGTGTACAAGGCCTTTTATTTTTTGCTAAAAATTCTAATATATCCAACCCCTTATCTAAAGCAGGAACTGCATATTTAGTTTTTGATTTATCGTTCATTTGTACTTATTTATGCCTTTTAAAATTGATAAACAATACGTTTGTTTATATATAAATTTAAAACTTTTTTTTAGCTTGAAATTTTCAATAATAATTTAAAATCAATAACTTAATAAAACAAAATCCATTCATATATGAATTCTATATTTTTATATAAATTACGCTTGACCTAAATGCTTAACCGAGCAATCATTGTTAACAATATACAACTGCAAGAGAAAATGGAAATATATTTATGTCACACACTTATTTAACACCACAACAAATAGCTGATTTTCACCGTGATGGTTATATTATTGTCAAAAATTACTACAGCGCTGATGAAATTGAGCTATTACAACAAACTGCTTTTAATGACGATACACTCTATGAGCGAGCATGGGACAAAAAAGACGCCGACGGCGCTGTAAGTAAAGTCTGTTTATGGCAAAAAACAGGCGACGATTTATACAGTATGTTTTCTCGCGGTCGTCGCTTAATTGAAGTATGCGAAACACTTATTGGCGAAGAGGTGTACCACACCAGCACTAAAATTATGATGAAAGAACCATTTGTAGGTGGTGCCTGGGAATGGCACCAAGATTTTGGCTACTGGCATCGTGATAACTACATGCTTTATCCAAAATCAATTAGCTGTATGGTCGCCATTAATAAAGCGACGCAAGAAAATGGTTGCTTGCAAGTACTTAAAGGCTCACATCATTTGGGACGATTGGATCACAGTAAAACGGGTGACCAAAAAGGCGCCTGTTTAGAGTTTGTAGAAGAAGCAATGAAGTACCATGAACTTATCAATGTAGAACTTGAACCAGGTGATGTACTGTTTTTCCACTGTAATTTACTGCATAAATCAAATCAAAACCGTGCTGCAGAACCTCGTTGGTCAATGATCAGTGCTTACAATGCGATTAGCAACCAACCATTTAAAGAAAACGAAGCTGTTTATTATCCATTAAATCGCGTTAACGATGATGCTATTTTAAATTTTAAAGCAAAAGAACGCACTTAAAGTAACCTTCTAGCCTAAACCAGCTTATGCATTATAGCCCAATGCATAAGCTGGTTTTTTTATATGGAAAATTCTGTATGTTAACCTCAGAGCAAAAACACCTTATACCTCACGCTACTCCTAAAAATGACGAAGACCCGCACGGGAAAATAATTGGCCAAGGTCAATTTAAATACAAAATAGACGCCCACTGGGGGAAGTTAAACCCCAATAAATACCCTATAGAAAATTGTCATGCGATGGTGATGGACTCACAAGGGAGAATATTTATGATCACCGATAACACGACTAATAATATTTTAGTGTATAGCCAAAACGGTGAATTACTTGACGCTTTTGGAAGCTCTTTTCCTGGTGGACACGCTATAAAAATTGTAAAAGAAGGCGAGCAAGAATTTTTATACGTTGTAGATAGTGGCTGGATTGTTAATCGCCACTGGGATGGTCACAGCACAGAGCAATGGGATAGCCCTACTAACAATGTCATTCCACAGGCTGGCTTTATTTCCAAAATGACCTTAGATGGCAAACTGATTTACAGTATTGGCCATCCACAAACGTGCGGTGCTTATAAACCCGAGCAACCTTTTCGCCCTACTGATATTGCCATTGCCCCCAATGGGGACTTATATGTAACCGATGGTTATGGCAGCGACTTTTTACTGCATTATGATAAACAAGGCCGCTATATAAACCATTGGGGCGGTCACCATAATGATGACGAAAATTACAATTTACACAACACCCACGGTATTGAAGTAGACTTACGCGATCCATCAAATCCCACATTAATAGTAAGCTCTCGTTTTGAGCAATGTTTAAAAGTATTTTCGTTTGATGGTAAGTACCTTGATAGAATTAGCGCTAATGGGGCATATATTGGCGGTCCCGTGTTCAAAGGCGAACTATTTTATGCACCTGTTTGCTGGTCGCATATTGACAATAAAAATGCTGACGACTCTGGCTTTATTAGTATATTTGATAAAAATAACACGCTCATAGCTAATTTAGGAGCACCGCAACCCCAGTACAAAAATGGTGAACTACAGCCGATGCAAAGTAACGGGGACATTTTTAATCACGTGCATTGTATTTGCGTAGATCAAGACGACAACTTATATGTAGGCCAGTGGAACTCCTCTAAAACATACCCAATTAAATTAATAAAACAACCATGCTAAGTTTAACGCTCTGAGAATAGTGTTTATTTTTAATAATGAGTACCTTGTACTCATTATAAAGCATAAAACTCACAGGCTTAACAGCAAAAATACACCTAAAGCCATTCCTCGCATATTTAGTATTAGTTTATTTGTATTGTGTTAGGCAGTTGTAGCGATACAAATAAAAAACTGCGAAGCTATCATATAGATAAACCCGCAGTTTGTTTATTACTAAACCTTTATTACACGTTTTTAGCGAGTAATACGTTTACTCATTTTAAAGTTTTGTAATGTAAGTGAACTAACAGCGCCGCCAGTGTCTGGAAATGTCACTTCAATACTATTCGTTTTTGCAAGGTCGCTATAAGGTACCGGTATTTCAAGTACACCAAAGAAACGTTCGCGTCCTAACCCTCCATTAACCTGGTCGTACCCTCTAAAATCAGTAGGTACAGCGACTTTATTACCATTAACAGTAACCGTAGGTGTAAGCGACTTACCATGAGGACGACCAACACCTAAGCGTAATACTGCCTCGCCATTAGTTCCTTTATCAACGTTATTAATTGTAAAAAACTGAGTTGAGTTAGCAACAATATCTTTAACCACAGCACTTGCGTAGTGCTTAGTTTCTTGATTAATATTATTAATTATCACATTACTTTGATGACTAATTTTAATGATCATCGTTGACTCTGTGCCCAAATTAACTAAATCAGGTAATACTGTACTATCGTTATCATCAAGGACTGGTTTACCTTGAGCATCAGGATGTAAATGCTTAATGTTTACGCCAGTAACGCTATTAGAACCACCGCCTAAAACACTTAAATCAATATTGGTTGGTGAATTTTCAAGGCTGTTTAATACCAAATAAACATCTTTGCCATCAACATACGCGTCAGCTTGAATATCCATATCGCTTGCCCAGCTATCAATTCGCGTCCCTTTTATGTCAGACCATAACTGGTAAAACTTAACCATTTCTGTGTAAACCCACTGCTCGCCGGTTTCGCCTTCACCTTCTTTAGCTTGACGCAGTAAACGCCAGTAATACGGAATGGTATCGCTTATACGGCCCCACTCTGCTTTTAATGGAATAAACGGTATGGCTTTATCAATACGGTTAGGCCTTTCCATAAAGCTCATAAGCATAGAGCTCATTGCTTTTAAACATAGCCAATCACGTTGCGGTGTCCATTTAGTGCCAAAAGACCCTTGCAGTTGCGATCCATATTCCGAAATGACTATTGGTTTAATACTCCCCCACTTATAAGCCATGTATTGCTCAACCATATCAAGAGTCGCTTCCATGTTACTACCTTTACGGTATTGCTCTTGATGTTGACCACCAGGGCCGCCTGGAAAGTTTGGAAAATCGTATAAGTGCATCGAAATAAAATCCATTTTATCTCCTGCAATATCTAGAAATGCCTTGTCGCGTTGCTTCCAATTATCAAAATAGTTTGCCCCTTTTTCATAATCAGGAAATGCCACTGTAAAACCGCCTACTTTTACATCGTTCAATGCTGAATTATTATGAACTACATCTGCAACTGAGTTATGTAGCCTAAAGATGTCATATAGACTTTCTTTGTCATAACCTTTATGAGGAAAGTCGTGTAGTTCAAATAGTGGCTCGTTCATAACTTCAAGGTATGTTGGGCGCTTTTGACCTAGAGTATCTGATGCGCCAGCTTTAAAGTACTTTTGTAAAAACTGCGCCATATAATCACCAAGCGCGGTGCCTAGTGGTTCGCCGGCAGTATCAGTTTGCGAAAAAGACCAGTTTTGGTTACCAATTTTAGTACCATCTGGGTAATAAGGGTGCTGCTGTGCTGCGACAATTAAATCACTGTTACGCCCTTCATGCTTTCGCATTGCTTTAGCTTCATCTGTGGTAATATTGGAGTAATTCCATTTAACACCGCCACCATTAGTTGTAGCCGTTACCGCACTTACATAACCTGGTTTAGCCGAATCTTCTGGTAACTGTGTTAATTGATATTTCATGCTGCCGGTATCGCGGCCAAAATATACATCATAATTTTCTAAAAAGTTCGTCATTAAATTAGGATCAGCATTAGGCGCATTTAAACTTTGAGCATTATTTCCAAACCAGTCACTTTCGGTATTAGATGAGTGCAATGTAATAAACTTACGACGATCAAAACTATCAAACTGACCCACCGCATGCTTAGTATCAATATTAAACTGTACCTTGACTGTATCGTTACTAACGTTTGCACCGCTATTTACTTGTTGCTCAACAACAAACTTACTTTGATTTGCACCACACTGCGATTTAACAACTAAATTACTACCGTCTGATGTGTTAGTTGGTTGAACACATTTACCTCCTGATACATGCTTAATAGCATTAGCCGACGTTTTAGTAAACTTCACTCGGTTATCAAAGTCACAACCCGACCACAAAACAAGTTGCTGTCCATCGACGGGGTTTGCTAAGCCGCCAGGGTGGACGCATAAACCCGACTTATCGTGCTTTATACTCCCACCAGATGTCCAGCTAAACCCTGCTGCATCACCGCTACAGTTATTGTTTAATACTACTTGAGTACCATTTACTGCATTATCAGCGGTTCTAAAACACATTTGTGAAGACGTTTGTTTAATAACAGTGCCAGCGTGTGCATTAAAAACGCTTGAAAGTAATAGCGCGCTCGAAATCGCGCAATACAATGAGCTTTTTTTCATTTTTTGTTACCTATCTTGGTGTGAAAATTAATCCTTTGTGTAAAGGCATCGAATTCACAATCAATATAATGTTAACAATTAACTGTATGCAACAATAAATTAATGATTTGTTCAAATTTCACACTTTAGTACCATAAATAGGCACGTGAATTTAAAGTTTAAATGAACAACATGAACACAATATTTATAGTTACAAATAATAGTCACTTATAACACACACGACAAAAAACAACCGTAAGCATATGTTACTAAATACTTTTTAATTTATCGGCATGAAATAAGTACAAGAATTAAATTTTTATATATGCACTTAGTTTTTTAAGAATATATTTTTTTACGACAGATTCGAATTGATATTTTAGAGGTTAAACTGTTAACAATTATTATATTTTATACTTAGACATTTAAGTAAATTGGAAGTTTTAATGAATGTAATTATTAAGATGGCTGGTCTAATTTGTTAATAAAGCAGTATTACCAAAACATTAACGAGTTTAGTTATGCACCCAGATATACAAAACAATCTTAAAATAAGACCTGCTCACATCGCCTCATTTATTGTGTTTTTATTAGTATCTATGTCTACACTTACCGCCAAAGTGTACGCCACAGATGCAGGGCAAGATCACGAACTTTACCTTGACTTAAAAGTATGATCTTATACTCCTTTTTTCAAGGAGCATTCTCATGCTTGATATTCAGCTATTTAAATATTTCGAATCAATCGATGATCCTCGCCAACAAGGTAAAGTGGTTCATAAACTATTTGATATCATATTCTTAGCCGTCAGCGCTGTTGTGTCTGGATGCCAAGGCTGGGAAGA
>NZ_JADYXF010000119.1:0-1761 GCF_015864385.1 Pseudoalteromonas sp. SWXJZ94C | reverse complement strand
CCTGTTAACGATGCGCCTGAAGCTGTTAATGATGGTCCGTTTACAGTTACAGAAGACACGCCAGCCACTGGTAATGTGCTTACTAATGACACCGATATAGATGGCGATACCCTCGCGGTAACGCAGTTTGTTATTGCAGGTGATACAACGATTTATACCGCCGGAACAACAGCAACCATTGCGGGCGTCGGTGCGTTACTCATTAATGCTGATGGTAGTTTTACCTTCACCCCAGCTACTAATTACACCGGTCCAGTGCCAAGTGCAACTTACACGGTCAGCGATGCTAACGGTGGGATCGATACTGCGCTATTGAGTTTCAATGACATTATCGCTGTCAATGATGCGCCTGAAGCCGTTAATGATGGCCCAATTTCAGTAACAGAAGATACCCCAGCCACTGGTAATGTATTAACCAACGACACCGATGCAGATGGTGATGCGCTTAATGTGACGCAGTTTGTTATCGATGGGGACACCACGGTTTATAACGCCGGAACAACAGCAACAATTGCGGGCGTCGGTGCGTTACTCATTAATGCTGATGGTAGTTTTACCTTTACCCCTGCTACTAATTACACCGGCCCAGTACCAAGCGCAACTTACACCATTACTGATAATAATGGCGGCACAGATATCGCGGTATTGAGTTTCAATGACATTACCCCTGTTAACGATGCGCCTGAAGCCGTTAATGATGGTCCAATTTCAGTAACAGAAGATACCCCAGCCACGGGTAATGTATTAACCAACGACACCGATATTGATGGCGATACTTTAAGTGTTGTCCAATTTGTTATTGCGGGCGACCCTACAATTTACACGGCAGGCGATGCAGCCACCATTACGAATGTCGGTGAGCTTGTCATTAATGCTGATGGTAGTTTTACCTTTACCCCTGCTACTAATTACACCGGCCCAGTGCCAAGTGCAACTTACACGGTCAGCGATGCTAACGGTGGGATCGATACTGCGCTATTGAGTTTCAATGACATTATCGCTGTCAATGATGCGCCTGAAGCCGTTAATGATGGCCCAATTTCAGTAACAGAAGATACCCCAGCCACTGGTAATGTATTAACCAACGACACCGATGCAGATGGTGATGCGCTTAATGTGACGCAGTTTGTTATCGATGGGGACACCACGGTTTATAACGCCGGAACAACAGCAACAATTACAGGCGTGGGTGCATTACTCATTAATGCTGATGGTAGTTTTACCTTTACACCAGATACAAACTATAACGGTCCAGTGCCCAGCGCAACTTACACAATCAGTGATGCAAACGGGGGGATCGATACTGCGGTATTGAGCTTCAATAATATTACCCCTGTTAACGATGCGCCTGAAGCCGTTAATGATGGTCCAATTTCAGTAACAGAAGATACCCCAGCCACTGGTAATGTATTAACCAACGACACCGATGCAGATGGTGACACGCTTAATGTGACGCAGTTTGTTATTGCAGGTGACACCACGGTTTATAACGCCGGAACAACAGCAACAATTACGGGTGTGGGGAGTTTATTAATAAACACCAATGGCACCTTTACCTTCACCCCAGCGGCTGATTATAACGGTCCAGTACCAAGCGCAACTTACACCATTACTGATAATAATGGCGGCACAGATATCGCAGTATTGAGTTTCAATGACATTACCCCTGTTAACGATGCGCCTGAAGCCGTTAATGATGGTCCAATTTCAGTAACAGAAGATACCCCAGCCACGGGTAATGTATTAACCAACGACACCGAT
>NZ_JADYXF010000118.1:0-1825 GCF_015864385.1 Pseudoalteromonas sp. SWXJZ94C | reverse complement strand
GATATATTCTTAACCTAAAAATTAAATTTTATAGCACAGTTTTATTTGTTCAATTAGAGTGGCTGTCTGGTTTAATTGCTTTATTTGTTCAATTAGAGTGGCTGTCTGGTTTAATTGCTATGGGAATGGCCCAAATTTATCAAGTGTTAAAAAAGGTAAGAAAGATGTTTGAAAAACTTGAAATTATAATGTCTCAAGCTGCAAGTAAAAAGAATTTTATTCAAAGAGGAAGTGTGGGTAATGAGGAGATAACAGCGTTAGAAACTATGCAAAATATTACTCTACCCAATGATTATAAATACTTTCTTTCAAGGTATGGATACTGCTTTTGGTTCGGTGAAGTAATTTGTGGTTTAGTTGGAGAAAATAAAAGGTATGAAAAGTTATGCAGTATTGTAAGGAAAAATACTTACTACCATGATCTTTATAACAATGATCCCAAATACCAGTCTGTAGCGAGTGATGGAATCGTTATAGGTACTTATGATGGTGGCGGTTATTACTTTTTATTCGCTCAAGAATCTGAGCGTGCTGGTGAAGTTGGGCTATTTCTAACCGAAACATATGGCCAAGAAGTGTCTAAGTTTAAGAGCTTTACAGATTACCTATCTTTTCTTGTAACTGGCACCCCTGATCCTGAACCTGTTGAAGTGGATTACGATAAAATAATGGACATAATTGAAGACTAATTATAAAAGTAGGGGTTTAGAACCATTATGTTTGGTTTAATAAAAAAATACAGTGAGCAAAAATAACAATGACACCCACTTTAACTAGTGGGTGTTAATTTACTACTAACACGTTGTACTTAAGCAACATAACACAAAAGAAAAGGACTCTTCGATGCCAGCAATGAAATTAATCCAATCAGTAGGAATTGGCGGCGCAAATAAGCCAGACGATGTAAAAGCAGTACAAACCGCTTTAAATTCACTTCTTTCTCTTATAACACCCACTCAAAAATTAAAAGTAGACAGTCGTTTAGGCTCACGCCCTGAAAACTCTAAAACGGTAGCTGCTATTAAGTTATTTCAAAGCAAAGTGGTAAATATGGTACGCCCTGATGGAAAAATAGATCCAAATGGACGCACCCATAGTGAAATTAACGTGACACCCATTTTAATTGGGATAGCTTTACTTGTTCAATTAAGGTGCCTGTCTTGCTTAATTTAGTTCTTCTTTCTCTTATAACACCCACTCAAAAATTAAAAGTAGACAGTCGTTTAGGCTCACGCCCTGAAAACTCTAAAACGGTAGCTGCTATTAAGTTATTTCAAAGCAAAGTGGTAAATATGGTACGCCCTGATGGAAAAATAGATCCAAATGGACGCACCCATAGTGAAATTAACGTGACACCCATTTTAATTGGGATAGCTTTACTTGTTCAATTAAGGTGCCTGTCTTGCTTAATTTAGTTCCTTGAACTTGTTGAACTAACAGGGCGAATAATACGGGAGGATAAACGCGGATATATTGATAATATGAACCTCCCTTTGCTAGAAAGGTTAAATATTTCCCCAGAAAACTGGTTAAAACTGACTACGCAATTTACGCGCGTATTTCATGGTGCAGTAGGCAGGCCCACTTCACAAATAGGTTACTGCGAAAATTTAAACAGAAAACGGCGAGCGAACATTAGTAACTGCGAAAAGCTACTTGCATAAACTTAAACTACTCAGTAAAACTTTCGGTAATAAATTACAACTGCACCATGCAGTCATTTTCATGCGTGCAATTTAGATTAAGAGTGTAGTGGTCAATAAAATTTGGCCACAGTTTTAGAGTCTTTGTATCTAATCTCAGATTCATTTGGCGCTAAACCAGC
>NZ_JADYXF010000117.1:0-1838 GCF_015864385.1 Pseudoalteromonas sp. SWXJZ94C | reverse complement strand
TTGTTTTTCACACTGATAAAAGCCTAGTACTTAGTTAGCCAAACTGCAAACAATTAGGATGGATGTCTAGCTTATTTGGTGCCATGAGGGAAAGAAGTGAATTTAAAGCGGTTTGTACTGCTTTTACATCATCTAGCTTATTTGCACCGCCAATTCCTACCGATTGGATTAATTTCATTGCTGGCATCGAAGAGTCCTTTTCTTTTGTGTTATGTTGTTTAAGCACGACGTGTTAGTAGTAAATTAACACTCACTATTTAAAGTGGGTGTCTTTGTTATTTTCTTGTAAATTAACACCCACTATTTAAAGTAGGTGATGAGATGGACGCTCCCCAAAACGGCGTCAATGCGCCAAACTGGTATTAACTCACACTCAGTTAAAGGGAACGTCCATCATGAAAATTAGCACATTATCAATTGATTTGGCAAAAAATGTATTCCAAGTCGCTGGCTTTAATTCTAACCATAAAAGAGAATGTAATAAACGCTTAAACAGATCTAAACTCAACGCCTTCATGGCGAATACCCCACCGTGCCGCGTGGTGATGGAAGCCTGCTATTCTTCCCACTACTGGGGGAGAGTATTTACGTCTTACGGTCATACCGTTGACCTTATCCCTGCACAACACGTTACCCCCTTTGTTCGCGGTAATAAAAACGACAGTAACGATGCGCTTGCTATCTATGAAGCAAGCTTACGCCCTAATATTAAATTCGTTCCTATTAAAACCGAAGCTCAGCAAGAAATACTCATGCTTCATAAAATACGCGAGCGGCTGCTACAAAACCGCATTGCTGCAACGAATCAATTACGCGGTTTATTGGTCGATTTTGGGTATGTATTTCCTGTCGGTATTAAGGCATTAGAGCAAGGACTCATTGCGTTTGAAAGTGACTCTGCACTTCGCCCGCTATTACGTACAATGGTGAGTGATATTTACACTGAGTACAAAACCCTTGTTAAACGCATTAAAGCCATTGAAGCGATGCTTACTGCACATGTTGAACGCGATGCTAACGCCAAAATACTTCACTCTATTCCTGGCGTGGGTGTGCTCAATGCCTCAGCTTATGCAGCGTCAATCGGGAACGGTCAGGCATTTAAAAATGCAAAAGAGCTGGGGGTGTGGCTAGGGTTAACACCTAAACAATACGCGTCAGGCGATAAAAGTAAAATGTCTGGTATTACTAAGCGAGGTAACAGTTACCTACGAAAACAACTTATTCATGGTGCTCGCGCCATTATCGCCAGAAGCCACCATAAAACAGATGCGTTAAGTTTGTGGATTAACCAGTTGCGCGAGAAAAAACATTTTAATTGTGTGGTGGTTGCCACCGCACATAGATTGGCTCGACTGATGTGGATATTGCTGACCAAGCAAACTCTTTACTCTCCTCAGTATGTGCAAAATACACAGAAGGATGCTTAATTATGCGTATTTTACACGCCAATCACACCCGAGTTTACGATTTAAGACAGCCCGTCGAAGACATAGGTTTTAAAACCTGAGTGGGTGTTTGGGCACTTAAGTCGTAACATACGCTTATCCTGTATGTACTTCACTTATAATGAAACAAAAAGCGCACGCTAACCAAGGTTAACCAGATAAAGACACGAGATTTAATCTCGTTTGGGTGAATATTTTTTAGGTCCCTTGGTACGAAGCTCATTAGGAGCATGGCGCATGATAACCATGACGCCATAGCTCGAATATATGTCAGTACCTTTGCTTTTCAGCAAGCTTGTGACGCATCATGACGGTGAAATGGGATACATGATAATAAAATAAAGGCATCAATTTTGATGTTTATACATTAGCTCGTCTTGACTTCAGGGG
>NZ_JADYXF010000116.1:0-1980 GCF_015864385.1 Pseudoalteromonas sp. SWXJZ94C | reverse complement strand
GATATATTCTTAACCTAAAAATTAAATTTTATAGCACAGTTTTATTTGTTCAATTAGAGTGGCTGTCTGGTTTAATTGACACAAGAGGCAGCCGTAAAACAGAAGATGGTCTACAGGCTGAGCAAGGCTCACCTGAATATCGTGAAAGTATAATTACAAACATGAAGAAAAAGATTAAAGATGCAGAAGAAGATCCGCGTTTTGATTCTAATTCTGATAAGTACGATCCTAAATTTGAAAAGCAAGTGCAAGATTTAGGTGAAACACTGGACAAGCTACTAGATGTTGAAGATGGAGATGGAGATGGAGAGTTAATTAGCACTAAACTAGTTAGTCAACGTTTAAATGACGATGGCTCTCTAAAATTAGAAGCAGGTGGTTCTTTAAAAGTAGAAGCTGAACTAAGTTCATTTAAAAACGACAAATGGGTACCAAATGATGATAAAAAGACATTATGAAGCAAAAATTATAGAATTAGTCATTAAAGATATTAATAGATTTGAAAAGCGGATACCCAAAAAGATAAATACTATTAAAAATAAAAATAGTGGTAAAGTTATTGGTAGTTCTATTCAAGACGCATTAGATGCCTTTGCAGATTCTGTCGTTGCTGAATACGATCACTCAGATCAATTGCGTTATCTCATGCTGCTTAAAGAGTTTGGTGCAGCAAATTTTGAGTTTGTTATGCGTGTTGATGAAACTTTTTCCGTTACTATTGATGGTGAAACCTTTGAATTGACGGGTGGTCATAAAACCTCGCATATGAACACAGGGGCGTGGGAAAAAGCATTTTACAGCGCAGTCATTTTACGTGATCGCTCAGCAATCCACTCTTTGAGAGAAGTTAATGAAACCGTTTTTTTAAATGCCAATCTCAAGTGTAATACTTTTGATTTGGCGTTGGTTAATATTATGCAAAACTTATTTACCGGCGGTGCGGATATGGGGGACCTGCTAGAAAAGGCATTACTAGCCGACGATCCTGACAATGATCGCCTGCCTTATTCTTACCATATTTTATTACCTTTAATAGCAGTATATCGTTGTATTTTTACCCCCGATGCTGAGGGCGAATTTAATAGCGAAATGCGTGATGCATTAGGAAAACATAAAGATTTTTGGAAAAAAGATAGCTACGCAAAGCAAGGTTGGATTTCTTTGCCTTTAATTGCAGCAGCAGCGTTTGCTTACGACCGAAACGGTTACAAATTAGATTTTGAAACTGATTACATCCCTAATTGGCTAGTGACGGGTGAATTTTTACCGGAAGACAAATAACTAACAGAATTAAAACAAGAATAACAAAGACACCCACTTTAATAGTGAGTGTTAAATTCTGAATATTAAAAGTAATTTGCTTTAGATTATAAGCGTTTTTTGTATATGTAAATGGAGATCTAATCATTATGTTTGGTCTAATAAAAAAATATAGTGTTCATATGTGTTCTGAAGTTAAAGGAGTACTTACTTTAAAAGGTGCTCCTGTTGAAGGGGCTTTAATCAAACGTAATTTATTATTTGCGAATAAGGTTGAAAAAGAAGATCAGGTAACTACAGGTTACGATGGATCTTTTTATTTGCCAGAAGTGGTTATTGATTCAAAAAAGCCAATGGGGTCACCCATTAGAAAATTCCGGTCAAGCAGGCAGCTGTGTTTTCTTGATCTTTTTATTCAAAAACCAAGTGTTCTTATTATTTAAACTCAATTTAAATATGACTACGCACCTAGTAATGACGTCGATTGGTGTGAATATGCACCAGTCACCCATATGAATTTAGGCAGTTTAATTAAGCATTATTGATGATTAATTAAGGCCCTTGGCTTTCGCCTCAGTCATCGTTTAGTACCAATGTCAGTCCAGTTTCTGGCTGTGTTTACACACTGCGCTGTAACAAGTCTGTGGTTTATGCTTACACATAACCAACCCTTTGTGGCTCAAACATTGGGCATATCCAGTATTTAAAATATGAGCGGTT
>NZ_JADYXF010000115.1:0-2058 GCF_015864385.1 Pseudoalteromonas sp. SWXJZ94C | reverse complement strand
AATTTGCTCAGCGAAATTGATAGGAATGAATTTATTTTGACAGGATAAGTCAGGCTTGTAGTTAGCCATAACAGTTTACCGTGGGTGAATAATATCTATTAGATCACAGCGAACAGATGGATTCAAGGTTAAAAAGCAACCAATCAAGAATAGTTGGATACGTTCCTAAAAAGAGTAATTCTACAGCCTCAACGCCCCATTAAGAGGCAAAAAATAGTTGGTTAAAATAGCGAGGTACGAGCAAAAACCAACTGTTTTTTGTCCTGCTTGAATGGCTTGTTATATTTTTTTTACCACTTTATCATAAGCCATCAAAGAAGGATTATCTTTACCAAGTCGATTGTATTCATCCTCAAGCCAACCTTGAAAAGTCTCTAGACAAACCAAGTGCTCTTCATAATCAGAATAATCTTTGATAGTTTCGCTATTAAGAAAACCTTCATTATATTTGATGGCGTCATTTAAGGCGGAAGCCATTAATGTTAAATACTGTTCTGATATTTCTATTTTCATGCTACATCTCTTTTTACTAAAATTGCTAGTCGATCAAGAAGGAACTTGAACTGTGACAAAGGCATATCGCAGGCTGGGGCTAGCGTGTAATGAGTAGCATTCATTCGAGAATTATACTTATCTTTTACAATTGCCAGTCCTGAAGGAAGTTTAGTGCCTTCTGGTATTTTATAGTATTCCCAAGAATTGCCTTTAAATATATTTGGTTTATCAAATGTACTTATGCCTCTAGGAGATGGTTTACAAGAAACCCAGTCAATACCACTTTTTGAAATTATTTTAACATCCGCGGGTCTAACTTGACCATTTGATAGTACCTTATCTTTTTCAACGAGGCCAAATAGACTGCCGTTATCTTTCACTCTTTTCGCACGCCACAAATTCACTGGCGAATCTTCATAATATCTGTCTAGATCACCCGCAGAAATTAAAATATCTTTAAGGACTTCCATAGTTTTCTTTTACTCCATAGTTGATAAAAAATATAACGCCTCAGTAACGGGCAGGCAAATTGATGGTTTTTTTGTGCCATAATTTGCGTAGCAAATGCACAAAAAGAGCAGCAGTTTGCCTGTCCAGCGACGATAGGAGCGACGTTAACTGATTTGTTATAAGTTTGCATCAATCAAGCGCCTCTTGTTTAGCTTTAATTATAAGCTCCGCAATCTTGAGATCATGATCTCTTGCCGCGCTCATTCCCATATTCTGTATAACTGATGAAGATAAATGGCTTGCAATTTTAACCGCGTCTTTATTTTCTATTGCTAAGCGAAAAACATGAGGAACATAACTATCATATTCATCATCCCAGTCATTTTCTCCATCGTTTACTCCTATGGGATCCCATTTATTCCATAGAATGCTGGCAACTTCTTTATAGAAAGCTTTTTGCTTGGCACTTAATTTATTCATTTAATACTTATAACGCCTACTTAAGCGGAAAAATATTGTTGGCTAAAATGTTGAACGGAGTGAAAACAGCCAACTGTATTTTTTCCGTTTGAAGTTCTTGTTAGCTCTATTTACCATTAGCTTTAAGAATTTCACCACTTAATAACACTACAATTTCAAATTCATCAGAGTTAAATTTGTAAGGTAAAGTAGTAAGAGTGACAAGGTAATACCAAATAATTGTTCCCTCTCGACTAAAAGCAGGTTTAAATTCGACCTCTTTAACGCCAAGCTCTAACTCTGTTTTGTTAAAATATTTATATGCTTGGTCGATAGCCTTACCGATAGCTAACTTAGGCTCACCTTTACCATCCCAAGTAGCCTTTTCCATATCAAATTGCCAAGACTTAATTGTGTAGCTACCCTCCTGCGTTCCAGTCAAAAAGAATTGTTCTTGACCAGATCGTGATTCACTTGAATAATTTATAACTTTATTTTCATTCGCGGTTGCCAAAGAACAAAATAATGAGACTGCTAAAATAAAACCTTTTTTCATGTGACCACCCTTGTGATAGAGCTAACGAGCCTGTAGATTAACTCGTTTTTTTATTTATTTTTATTGATAAACAAACCATAGCTGAGTTCCTATTTTGG
>NZ_JADYXF010000114.1:0-2075 GCF_015864385.1 Pseudoalteromonas sp. SWXJZ94C | reverse complement strand
CTTGCCGCCAAAGCCGGTGAGGCTATTTTTAGGCTAGGTCGAGAGCCTGAAAAAGAGCAGCGTATCGTGATTGACGAACTATTAGATGCCACCTACAACGGCGAAGGCTGGTTGTGGGATGGGCGTTTGGATGCGATTCGCTGGCAACAAGCCTTTTTTTGCGCAGCCATTGTCCGTGACCAAGCAGCGATGGATAGTTTAGCGAAGTTCCCTGTATCTGTAATGCGTCAGTGCTCTACCACAAACAGTGAAGCCGAGTATGCACTTGTTGAATTAATACAAGCAATTCACCGCCGAGTAGAAAACGATGAAGGCGTAGCTGCTTTAATCAAAGCACTAGACATGTTGAAATCAGAGGCTAAAACAGATCCTTGGGTAAGCTATGGTGTTGGCGGAAAAACAAATTTTGTGCTTGCCTTTATGATGGATGGAGAGGTCACCCCGAGTACGGCATTTGCAAATGCATTAACTGATAGCTGGGAGTACCACGAGCGTTTCTTAGATGAAGGTTACCAACATCCTAATTTTTATATGCCTATTCCTTTATTGGGTTTAGCGTGTATGGCAAAAGATTTAGGTAAAGAAGTAAACGTACAATCAGATTTTATCCCGCAGTTTTATATTGATGGCGATTATTTATAACCCCTTGCAACCCTCGCAAACCGACACAATTTAAAGGAATAAACATGATAAACATTACACGCGATTATGAACCTATGCTTTTAGAGCATGATATTGAACGCTTTGAAGAAGCGTACAATGAAGTGATTGAAGATTTACCCATTAAGAGGGATAACTTAATTTATTTATTGGGAGATGCAATCAAAATCTGCCAATGGTGGTCGTTTGATTTAACCGAGGAAAACAAGCAAAAATCCATAAAAGCATTAAAAATAGTAGCAAAAGCTGGGGAGGCTATTTTTAGGCTAGGTCGAGAGCCTGAAAAAGAGCAGCGTATCGTGATTGACGATATATTAGACGCCACCTACAAGGGCTTAGGCTTATTGGAAAATGGTGGGTTACATGCGATGCGTTGGCAAGAAGCCTTTTTTGCTGCAGCAATCGTGCGTGACTATGAAGCGATGGACAGCTTAGTGAAGTTTCCGGTGTCATTAATGAGAAAGTGTTCTTCTAAAAGTCCTGAAGCAGAGTATTTATTAACCGAATTAATACAGTGTATTCATCGTCGAGAATCAGGTCCAAAGGGTATTGAAATTCTCAACAAGTTGCTGGATGAAGTGATTGAAGGCGGTAAAAAAGAACCGTGGGTTGCGTATGGTACAGGTTCAAAATCAGATTTTATTATTTCCTTTACCACAAAGTCTGAAGCAACTCCAAGTGAGGCATTAGCAAGTGCACTAACCGAAAATTGGAAGTATTGTGAGCGCCACCGTGATTTAGAGGGATATGAACAACCTACTTTTTACATGCCAATTAATTTGCTCGGTTTAGCATGCATGGCAAAAGACTTAGGTAACGAATTAAACGTGCAATCAGACTTTATTCCGCAATTTTATATTGATGGCGATTACCTGTAATTTCACCCTAAACGCCCCAAAAACCGGCATAATTTAAAGGAATAAACATGCTAACCATAACACGTGATTATGAGACGAGAGATGTTGAGTATAATATAGAACGATTTGAAAATACTTATAATAAAAACATCAAATTCATGAGTGTACGTAGAGATAATTTAGTTTCTTTATTAAGCAATGCAATCAAAATCTGCCAATGGTGGTCGTTTGATTTAACCGAAGAAAACAAGCAAAAATCAATAACAGCATTAAAGCTTGCGGCAAAAGCCGGTGAGGCAATTTTTAGGCTAGGTCGAGAGCCTGAAAAAGAGCAGCATATTGTGATTGACGACATATTAGATGCCACCTACAACGGCAAAGGTATGTTGTGGGAAGGTGGTTTTTTGGATGCCGTTAGTTGGCAAGAAGCCTTTTTTTGTGCGGCAATTGTCCGTGACCAAGCAGCGATGGACAGTTTAGCGAAGTTTCCTGTGTCTGTAATGCGTCAGAGCTCTACCACAAACAGTGAAGCCGAGTATGTACTTGTTGAATTAATCC
>NZ_JADYXF010000113.1:0-2077 GCF_015864385.1 Pseudoalteromonas sp. SWXJZ94C | reverse complement strand
ATGTTAATCTGCAAAGATTTGCTGTTGGAACGACTGCAGAAATTAATAGTGATAAATACTATTTCGGAATTTATGATAAAAAAGGAATTAAAAATATGGATAAAGCTCTATTTGAAGGTGCTTGTTCTGGGTTTTAACTTATATCAAACGCTGACAGCTCTAAATCTATCTATGTGATTTATAATAATTGTAAAATACCCATAAATTGGTTTGCTCAAGTATTTAAGTCTAAAACGAACTAGATACCCTATCAGTAATTAATAAAACTCACCTAAAATACGTAAATAAAAATGCTCAAAACATCGAGATGAGTTAATAAAACAAAAAAGCCCATATTAGGAATTAACCTAACATGGGCTTTTTTATTCTCGCTATTTTATATCATGCTTTAGTAACCACTTTTAAAACACGTTATAAAGTTTTTTTATAACGCTAGTTCTTCTTTAGCGCGAGTTAAGTTGTGCGATACCATTGTACTTGTAGACATTTCGTTTGCTTCGTATAAATCAGTAAGGTCAGCAGTGTCGTTGTTCGCTTTTAAACGTGCAACACCACGACTAGTTTTAAGGCTAAATCTAAATAATACAGATGAGAATAGCTGCATCGTTCTGCTGAAACCAGCACACCCTAGATCTGCAATACAAATAATTGAAATTGATAAAGTTAAAGTTAAAGACCGTATGAGTCAGGGCAAGAGCATGAAAAAACACTATAGATTCAATACCTTTTCAAGATAAGCTGTACTGCGCATCGCTTTCTTCTGCTTTGCTGGCATACCTTTACTAAAACTGGTTTCAGCCTTTAATTGATTAAATGCGATATGCCTCAGCCCTGCAAATACTGGCGCTGCACCTTCGCGCCTAATTCGGCACTCATCTTCTTTAAATCCTACGTCTAAACGCCAATGTAATCCGTTCTCTATTTGCCAATGTTGCCGCGCTGACCTTGCCAATTCTTCCGCCGTTAAATATGCTGAACTGATATAGTACCTATAACATAACTCATTGCTTACTTTACCTTTTTCCTTTCTGTAGGAAACAATAACGCCCACCGTCTTTGCACCTTCCCAGTGTATCGTTTCTGATAAATCACTTACGTCATGACGCACCGCACAACACCTAAATTCCTCTCTGTTTTTTTGATAATCAGCTTCATTAAACAAAATCCCCTCAGACGCTTGTCGTGTCACCTCCGGTAATAAAGCCCTCTCTATTTGCGATAAAAGTCCTTTATGATTTGCTTTCACGGCAAGAAGATAATTAGCTTCTTTGCTCACTATTTTTTCTGTAATTGATTTTTGACATCCCATGGCGTCAATTGTGACTAAGCACCCCTTTATCTCAAGTAACTCAAGAAGTGTTGGTAACGCCGTTATTTCATTCGACTTTTTATCAACAGGGCATTGCGCTAAAACGACACCATTTTCGCATGCAAATGCACTGACCATATAAAGTGCATCGCGCCTATCTGACTGATTAAATGACCCTTTTAAGCATTTCCCATCAATAGCTACGACGTCGCCTTGGGTTAATTTCGCGCATGCTTTCATCCAAGAAGAAAAAGAGTCTTGGAATTGTGTCATGTCGATACGGCTCAGCACACGAGCAATTGTGTCATGGCGAGGGATGCCTTGCTCTAGGGGAACATATTTCCTGAGCCAATCTAATCTGTCATGACCAAAATCTTCAATATCCTCCCAGCCTTGGCATCCAGACACAACAGCGCTAACGGCTAAGAATATGATATCAAATAGTTTATGAATCACTTTACCTTGTTGTCGAGGGTCATCGATTGTTTCGAAATATTTAAATAACTGAATATTAGGCATGGGTATACTCCTTAAAAAAGAAGTATAAGATCATATTTTTAAGTCAAGGTAAAGTTCGTGATCTTGCCCTGCCGTATGAGTATTATCACTTAAATCTATCCTACAAAACATTGAACATGATATGTTAACTAAAAAAGCAAATTTAAAAAATTGCTTCAACGATATATTAAAATGAAGATTCAAATGAATACACTTTCTTTAAATATAAAAGCACTAAAAATTACTTTTATGTGTATTACTCTAACTTTA